>NZ_RBZR01000014.1:0-79737 GCF_003628495.1 Ruminococcus sp. B05
CTTATGGAAAAACATTCATATGAAATGGACGCAACAGTTTGGATCCATTCAGATCAGGGATGTCATTATACAAGTGTTGCATTCCGACAGCTTTAACAGTTTGGATCCATTCAGATCAGGGATGTCATTATACAAGTGTTGCATTCCGACAGCTTTTGGAAGATTATGATTTGCGCCAATCTATGTCCAAGCGTGGAAACTGTTGGGATAATGCGCCACAGGAAAGTTTCTTTGGTCATATGAAGGATGAAATTCGTCCATACATAAGAAAGTGGAAAAGTTTTCAAGATGTAAAGGACAGGATTGATGATTACATAAATTACTATAATACAGATCGTTATCAAACTGGTCTGGAAGGGATGGCTCCAGATGAGTATTATTATTACACCGTTACAGGTAAGAAACCATTAGCTTTGGTTGCTTAAACAATTGACCTAAAAAAATACATTGTGTCCTTGACACGGGGTCCAATTTAAAAAGACTATGCAATCCAGCGAATTGGAGTCGGGCTTGCCCGACGAAGCTGAGCAGGAGTGCATAGTCTTTTTCTTGCTTGGGGCTGTCGTGAACTAAATAGCAAACGCAAAACTTTTTGAAAAAACATATAAAACCTATTGACATAGTAGGTAGAGTGGCATATAATTCGTACCATCAACAAAAAAGGAGAGAGAAAACATGAAAAACTTGAAAAAAACATTAGCACTGACATTAGCATTTACATTAGCAGTTGGAGCAACTGCTTGTGGTAGTTCCAAAGATTCAGCTGATTCATCGGATAAAGTATCTTCAGGGAAGGAAGTGTATCGTACACTCGATGAGATCAAAAAATCTGGAGAGATTAACATCGGAGTATTCTCAGACAAAAACCCATTTGGTTATGTAGATGAGAATGGAGAATATCAGGGATATGATATTTATTTTGCAAATAGACTGGGAGAAGATTTAGGAGTTGATGTAAACTTCGTATCCACAGAGGCAGCCAATCGAATTGAATATCTTCAGACAGGTAAGGTTGATGTGATTTTGGCAAACTTTACAGTAACAGATGAGCGTGCAGAGGAAGTTGATTTTGCACTTCCATACATGAACGTATCACTCGGTGTTGTATCAAGAGATGATAACGTAATCGAAAGCCTGGATAACTGGAATGAAGACGACTCAATCATTGTAATTTCCGGAACAACAGCAGAGACATATTTACATGAGAATTATCCAGACATCCCACTTCAGAAGTTTGATTCTTATGCAACAGCAAAAGAAGCATTTGAAAATGGTACATCAGTAGCTTGGGCAAATGATAACACAGAGGTTATCGCATTCGCACTTCAGAATAAAGGTTATACAGTAGGAATTCCAAATCTTGGAAGCGCAGACAGTATCGCACCTGCCGTAACAAAAGGAAATGACACATTATTAGATTGGATCAACGGAGAAATCGAATCATTAGGTGAAGAGAATTTCTTCCATGCAGATTATGAAGCAACATTGAAAGATACTTATGGTACAGACTATGAGGACAGCTTAGTTGTAGAAGGTGGAAAGACAGAGTAATATCTAACCTAATATAGTAAAAAGCATAGCAGAAAACTGTGCAAATCTGTTCTTATGCATCAATTTTGAGAATGGTAGAATAAAAAAATGCAAATATCAATGAAAGGAGAACACGATTTCATGAATTGGGAATTTATTATAAAGTATATTCCTTTATATGAAAAGGCTGCAAAATTGACAGTCAAGATAGGAGTAATCGGAATTGTCTTAGCAATTTTAATCGGATTGATATGTGCAATGATTCAATATCACAAAATTCCTGTAGCAAGGCAGATTGTAGCAGTTTATATTGAACTTAGTAGAAATACCCCCTTGTTAGTACAGCTTTTCTTCATATATTATGGATTTCCGAAGGTTGGTCTGCAGCTCGATGCAGAAGTTTGTGGAGTAATCGGACTTGCGTTTTTAGGCGGAAGTTATATGGCAGAAACATTTCGCAGTGGACTGGAAACCATAGAACCAATCCAGCGAGAGAGTGCAGTTAGTTTGGGATTAAGCAATCGCCAGACAATGCAATATGTGATTCTACCGCAGGCAATGTCGGTCAGCGTACCGGCTTTTGTGGCAAATGTAATATTTTTGTTGAAGGAGACGAGTGTGTTCAGTGCCATCAGTTTGATGGATTTGATGTTTACAGCCAAAGATTTAATTGGTCTGTATTACAAAACAACAGAGAGTCTGTTTTTGCTCGTCGTCTTCTACCTGATCATTCTGCTTCCAGTGTCAATTCTGGGCAGTATGTTGGAAAGGAGGCTGCGCCATGCCGGATTTGGGGCTTGATGTATTATTAAAAGGAAACAACATGATTCGTCTGCTGCAAGGTATGTGGGTAGCACTGCAAATCAGTCTCATTTCTATTGTAATCAGCATGCCGCTTGGGATTCTTGTTGGAGCACTGATGAGAATGAAAAATAAAATCGTACGTGCGATTTTCAGAATTTATCTGGAGATTATCCGTATTATGCCACAACTGGTGCTTTTGTTCATCGTATATTTTGGAAGTACAAGAGCTTTTGGATGGAGTTTGTCGGGAGAAGTTGCTTCAATTATCGTATTTGTACTGTGGGGAACCGCAGAAATGGGAGATTTGGTAAGAGGAGCGCTGATCAGTATTCCAAAGCATCAATACGAGAGCAGTGAGGCACTTGGCCTTACAAAAATCCAGACATATCGCTATATCATTATTCCGCAGACCGTCAGACGACTGGTACCGCTTGCAATCAATCTGATCACACGAATGATCAAGACAACCAGCCTTGTGCTTATGATTGGTGTTGTGGAAATGTTGAAAGTGGCACAGCAGATAATCGAGGCAAACCGTATGACAAGTCCGAATGCAGCATTTGGAGTATTCCTTGTTGTATTCTTGCTTTACTTCATTGCATGCTGGCCAATTAGTATGCTTGCCAGATATCTGGAAAGAAAATGGGGGTGATGTTCATGGCAGAAACATTATTGAATGTAAAAAATCTTACAAAGAAATTTGAAGGCCATACGATATTAGATGGTATGGATTTGGAAATAAAACAAGGTGAAGTAGTAGTCGTAGTTGGTCCAAGTGGATGCGGAAAGAGTACATTGCTTCGCTGTATCAATGCATTGGAGCCAATTCAGGGAGGAGAAATCCGTCTTCAAGGAGACCTGGTTGAGTATGGCAGCAAGAATCTGGCATCGCTTCGTCAGAAGATAGGAATGGTATTCCAGAGCTATGAATTATTTCCTCATTTGACAGTGCTGGATAATATTACATTGGCACCGACAAAGGTACAGAAACGTAAAAAAGAAGAAGTAAAAGAAGAGGCAATGCAGCTTCTTGAAAGAGTCGGTTTGGCAGATAAGGCAAATAGTTATCCAAGACAGTTGTCCGGTGGTCAGAAACAGCGTGTGGCAATCGTTCGTGCATTGTGTATGCATCCGGAGATTCTGTTATTCGATGAGGTAACGGCAGCACTTGACCCGGAGATGGTTCGAGAAGTGTTAGATGTAATGCTTGACCTTGCAAAGCAGGGAAGAACAATGATCATCGTAACACATGAGATGCAGTTTGCAAAAGCTGTTGCAGACCGCGTGATATTCCTGGATCAGGGCAAGATTGTGGAAGAAGATGCACCAGAAGTATTCTTCGAGAATCCAAAGACAGAAAGAGCAAAACAGTTTTTGAATGTGTTTACATTTGATAGAGCCAGATAGGGACGGGGTTTTCCGGTTTTTTTCAACAAAAAAACCCGGAAAAACCCCGTCCCTATCTGGCTCCCTAGCGAAAAATCTTGAGTTTATAAGCGAAAAATGGTAGAATGAAAATAGATAAAATATTATCTGAAAAGTATAAAATAACACGGTTTTGGATAATATATTAGTAGTAATACGGGAGGAAACACATGGAACAGCTTATATGGGAAACAGCGGAAGAATTAGATCAAAAGCTTGCCAGGCGTGTTCGGAATATCAGAAAACGCCGATCTATTTCACAGGAAAAATTAGCACAGATGAGTGGAGTGAGTTATGGTTCGATTAAAAGATTTGAAGCATCAGGGCAGATTTCGTTGATATCGTTGACGAAGATTGCAATGGCATTGGAAATTGCAGATGAACTTAGGTCTATTTTTACACAAGTACCATATAAGGATATTCAGGAGGTCATAAATGAAACAAGATAATGCATTGCAGGTATATTATGACGAAAAACTTGTAGGAACACTGGCGATGACAGCAGATCATAAAGCGGCATTTCAATATGATGATGAGTGGTTGGAAAATGGATTTGCAATTAGTCCATTTTCATTACCTTTAAAAAAGCAAGTGTTTGTTCCAACAAAAGATTATTTTGGAGGACTTTTTGGCGTATTTGCAGACAGTCTTCCAGATAATTGGGGAAATTTACTATTAAATCGCTTGCTTCGTAAACATAAGCAAAATCCAGATGATTTAACTGTTTTGGACAGACTGGCAATTGTTGGAAAATCAGGGATGGGTGCACTTACTTATTTTCCGGAAAAGCAGTTCGCTGAACAAAAGCAGTTTGCAAATTTAGATAAACTTGCTGAAGAATGTCAGAAAATATTAAAAACAGAATATTCGGACAAATTAGATGAGTTGTATTATCTTGGCGGTACAAGTGGTGGTGCCAGACCTAAAATTATGACCACAATAGATAACGAAGAATGGATTATAAAATTTCCGGCACATGTAGATGGAGAAGATGCAGGAAAAATGGAGTATGATTATTCTTGCTGTGCCAGAAAATGTGGGATTGTAATGACGGAAACAAAACTGTTTCATTCTGATAAATGTAAAGGATATTTTGGAACCAAGCGATTTGACAGACCATCAGGTAAAGAAAGAGTTCATATGTTGACGGCAGCAGCACTGTTAGAATTAGATTTTGAACAACCAAGTTTGGATTATCATAGTCTGATGAAATTAACAAAAATTCTAACAAGAGATGAGAGTAAAGATGTAGAAAATATGTTTCGCCGTATGTGTTTTAATGTATTTGCACACAACAGAGATGATCATTCAAAAAATTTCACATACTTATATAATGAAAAGAATGATAGTTGGCATTTGAGTCCTGCATATGATCTTACTTATAGCAATACTTATTATGGGGAACACACGACAACTGTTGATGGAAATGGGCGTAATCCAGGTAAAAAGGAACTTCTGGCAGTAGGAATTGAAGCAGGGATGAAAAAAGATAATTGTATAAAAATCATAGATTCAATTCAGACATGTGTTGAGGAGATGTTAGAAGTGTATATTAGGGTGAACCAATAGGGGGTGAACCAATAGGGACGGAGAAAAGTGGCTTTTAAAGGCCACTTTTCTCCGTCCCTCTCTGGCTCAACCAAGGGTTACCATTTTGGGGGTATGTTCAAGTGCCGGAATGATACGTTTCATAAGATCTGTTGTTTTGAATTTTAAGCTTGATGTATTTACACAAGGATGGCATCCAAAATATTCTTTTTTCAAAATGTCTTCATCAATCAGAAGTTGTACTTTATGCTCCATATCATTTATTAATCCCATAACACTGACGGAGCCGGGAGTGATGTCCAAATATTGTTCCATAAATTCAGGTTTGGCAAATGATAATCTGGAACTTCCAATTTGTGCCGATAATTCTTTGGTTTTAAAAGGTTTGTTTCCCGGCATAAGAAGCAGATAAAAATCAGTTGCTTGTCGGTTACATAAAAATAAATTTTTACAAATCGAGGTGTTATCTCCGAGTACTTGATCAATTTCCTCACAGGCTTCCATTGTCATAGCTGCTTCATGGTCAACTCGCTGATAAGATATATTGAGGGTATCTAAAAAATCATATACGCGTATTTCTTTTGGCAATTTGCCGGTTAAATCTGTTGGTCTTCCGTCTTGTAATTTCATGTCTGTTTCTCCAAATTAAGAATTAAAATAATGTGTAACATAGGAATATATTAGAACGAGGGTGGAAGAAAATCAAGGTGGAGTTGCTATTTAGTTCACTAAGTTGGATAAGCGTCCCTGAGAAAAATATTGGATATGAATTTCTATTCAGACTCCGTCAGCGGGAAATACATAAAGGTCAGAATTATTACTAAAAAAAACAGAGCTTAGAAACCAGCAACTCGGGATGTGCCCTCAAACAGCAAGTTTCTAAGCTCTAACGTAAAATTCTGGCCTTTTAGCATTTCCAATCGCTTCCTTTGTATTCACAGAAATTCATATCCAATATTTTTTCTCTGTACTTTATCACAAATCAAATGAACAAAAAGCAAAACTTTACTGTGTATCGTGATTGAAATAGGTAAAGTGATGAGGGATTTACTTTTCTGGTATCAGATGTATCTATATTCTCGGTTTATTCGCTTGTGCAGATGCTCTTTTGGTAGTTGATGTATCTGCAATCCCTTGATATTCGCTGTTGCAGATGCTCTTTTCTTGACCATTATATCTGCAACTTGCTTTTCTTTGAACTTGCAGATGCTTTTCAGCCTGTCTATCATGTACAATTGCATCTGCATCTTGCCTTTTCTGGGATTTAAAGATATTCCCTTTGCAAATTTTGCATCTACATCCCACATTTTCGATAACGTGAAGATGCTCCCCGGTAAAATTACGCATCCTAACTTGCTCTTTCAATGCTTTGCGGATGCTCTCCATCAAAATTTTGCATCTTCAATCCCCTATCGCAGATATCGTCGCTCGATATCCTTTGAGTTCTATTTACTTCACAACTTGAGCCAATACATTACTTACAAAAAAATTGATATAAGAAATTCGAGCGAATATGGAGTGAGCGTTGGAGACACTTAGAGCGTAAATTTTTGTGTTAATGAATTTGAGCGAACATGTTTGAAGCTGCGTAGCAGCAAGTTTGAGTTCAAATTCATTTGCTTTTAGCAAAAATTTACGCTCTTATGTGTCTCCCGCTCATGGAATCTGAGTAAGAATTCTTATATCAATTTTTTGTAAGGAACGTATTGCCACCTAATGAACTAAATAGCAACTCAAAGGAGGGAGGTACTTAAATGAAACCGTAAAATCCCCTCTTGCAATTCATTCCTACTCTATGTTAAAGTAGGAAAAAGCATGTTTCTATACGAAATCTAAGGTACGTCGTACCATCTATATTCTAATAACATTTCAGAAATCTATGCTTTAATACCAACCATTATGAAAAAAGCAGAAGAGGACTGGGAGTGATTGAAGATAGAGGAAGTTCCTTCTGCAAAAGGAGGAAAAATGAATACTGAGTTGAAAAATGCTGTATTAGCGACTGACCTTAAAGCACAGTATGATGCCTGTGCCAAAAAGCTGCTTGGATACAAAGATATACTGGCGCGAATTTTGATAGAGGCAGTAGAAGAATTTCGTGGCATGTCACCGGAAGAAGTGAAGCCATTGATTGAAGATGATATACATATCGGGAAGATCCCTATTGACCCGGGGCTTACTAACAAAGTTGTTGGAGTGGATGAAAACGGAAAAGAAATCATAGGAATGAATACGGTAAATGAAGAGGTAAATGCAGGCTATATTTTGTTTGATATTATTTTTTACGTGCACTTGAAAGAGGGACGCTCGAAGATTATCATAAATGTAGAGGCACAGAGAAAAGAACCAACAGAATATGACATTCTTAACCGGGCCATTTTTTACGTTAGCAGAGAAATCTCATCCCAGAAAAACAGGGAGTTTGTGAATAGCAATTATAACGATATTAAGAAAGTTTATTCCATTTGGATATGCATGAACATGTCAGAGAATAGTATGAATCACATTCATTTGCAAAATGATACGATTATAGGAAATCAAAACTGGAAAGGAAGAGAAGACTTGGTAAATATCGTTATGATAGGGTTGACAAAAGAAGTATCTCCCAGAGAAGAGAAACATGAACTACACCGGCTTCTAGGAGCACTATTGTCAGAAACACTAAGAGAAGAGGAAAAATTGAATATACTCAAAAACGAATATCATATACCAATGGAAAAATCAATAGAGGAGGATGTGAAAGTAATGTGTAATTTAAGTGAAGGAATAGAAGAACGTGGAATAATGAAAGGAAAAGCAGAAGGAAGAACAGAGCACCTCAAACAACCTCAAACAACAAGTCCAAAAGAAACTTGCCAAAGGTAAGAGCATTGAAGTAATTGCAGATGAGCTGGAAGAGAGTGTATCTGCAATTGAAAATGTGCTTGAAGAATTAAGAAAGAATGCATAGTCAGTATTTATCTCAGTCGAGAAGACTCTCGCCTCTTCAGGTGATGAGTAATAGCAAATTTATCTCAGGAGGGTGTCATGTCATTACAATTTATTTTTGGAAATTCAGGTGCAGGAAAATCGCACTATTTATATAAAAAAGTTGTCACAGAATCATTGGCTCATCCGGACACCAATTATATTGTATTGGTACCGGAGCAGTTTACGATGCAGACGCAAAAGGATCTGTGCATGGCACATCCGAACAAAGGAATCATGAATATTGATGTGCTAAGTTTTATTCGTCTATCACACCGTATATTTGAAGAGACAGGCAGAGAAACAAAACATGTTTTAGATGATGAAGGAAAGAATTTAATCCTGCGGAAGATTGCCGGACAGTATGAGTCGGAGTTGAAGGTATTGCGAGGTAATTTAAAAAAACAGGGATATATCAGTGAAGTGAAATCTGTGATTTCTGAGTTTACGCAATATGGCATCGGATTTGATGAACTGGATGAAATGATTGATTCGCTTGGTGAGGAAAGCTATCTTTCTTATAAATTGCGGGACATTCGTACAGTATATGGAGGCTTTGAAAATTATCTTGCAGACAAATATATTACAAAAGAAGAATTGCTGGATGTGTTGAGTGATGCGGTTCCGGAATCGAAAATATTGAAGGATAGTGTTGTTGTCCTGGACGGATATACTGGATTTACCCCGGTTCAGAACACTCTTTTGGGGGAGCTTCTGAAGGTATGTAAAAAAGTTATGATAACCGTAGAAATGGATCAAAGGGAGAATCCATTTGTTTACAAACACCCATATCAACTATTTGCACTTAGCAAGCAAATGGTTACTTCGCTTGTCGAGATTGCAGGAGAAAATCGTATTTTGGTGGATGAACCGGTATATTTATACGAAAAAACACCTTACCGTTTTCGAGATAATCCGGCGATGGCCTTTTTGGAAAATGAGTTATTCCGCTACAAATGTGGTCATTATACCGAAGAACAGAATGCAATATCATTACATGTAACTCGAAATCCAAAAGAAGAGGCGAATTTTGTTGCGGCGCAAATACATCGGCTTGCGAGAGAAGAAGGAATCCGTTATCGGGAAATGGGCGTGATTGTCAGTGAGATGGGAACATATGCAAATCATTTAGAGAAAGCATGTGAAGAGTACCAGATTCCGATTTTTATGGATCACAAGAAGAGCATTTTGTTAAATGCATTTGTAGAATATTTACGAAGTCTGCTGGCAATGGAAGAAGAGAATTTTTCATACGAAAGTGTTTTTCGCTTTTTGCGGACAGGCATGTCAGGATTTACGAGGGAAGAAGTGGATCGCATGGAAAATTATGTGATTGCACTGGGATTGCGTGGATATAGTAAGTGGTCAGATAAGTGGGTGAGGACTACTTATGAAATGAAAAGAAAAGATGCAGCAGAACAAAAAGAGCTGGCTGCAAGTGCACAGACATTGGATTCGTTGAATCAATTGAGAGAACGGTTTGTAAAGAAAGTAGAAACACTTACAAAGGTATTAAAAAAACGAAAAAAGACAGTTAAGGAAATAACAATTGCAGTACATGAATTTTTGCTTCAAGAAAAGATGCAGGAAAATGTGCAGGAGATGGAAAATTATTTTCAAGAGCAGGGAGAACTTGCACTGGCAAAAGAATATTCGCAGGTACATCGCATTGTAATGGAGCTGTTTGATAAGTTTGTTGAACTTCTCGGAGACGAAGAGATTTCGTTAAAAGAATACAATGAGTTATTAGATGCAGGTTTGGAAGAGGCAAAGGTCGGAGTTATCCCGCCAAGTCTGGATCAGGTTGTGATCGGTGATATGGAGCGTACTCGTCTGAATCATTTGAAAGTGTTGTTTTTTGTCGGGGCAAATGATGTTTTTCTTCCGGGAAATCTTGGACAGGGCGGTTTGTTATCTGACAGAGACCGAGAACAGTTTGCAGAACAAAAATTCTCATTATCACCGGGAGCAAAAGAAAAAACATACACGCAGAAATTTTATTTGTATATGAATCTGACAAAACCATCGGAGAAGCTCTATCTTTCTTATTCAAAAACATCTGCCGACGGAAAAGGATTGAGACCGGCATATTTGATACAGGATTTGAAGAGGATGTATCCGAATCTGGAAGTGATTGAGGAAGAGAAAAAATCATTATCAGAAAAAGAAATGACATGGATGCAGGGAGCTGAATATCTGGTAGATGGACTGGCCAAGCGACAATACGGATTGAGTGACGAGTGGAAAGAATTGTATTCGTGGTATTTTGAACAAGAAAAGAATCAAGAGAACCCACTTGTATTGCAAAGAATATTAGACGCAGCATTTTACAAGAAAGAAAAAGAGCAATTAAAAAAAGAGACTGCAAAGGATTTATATGGAAACACAGAGCGTGTTAGCGTGACCAGAATGGAGCGGTTTTCTTCGTGTGCATATGCACATTTTCTGACATATGGGCTTCGCCTTTCAGAGCGGGAACGCTATCAGTTTGAGGCGATGGATCTGGGAAATATAGCACACCAGTCTATGGAAAGATTTGCAAGAAAAGCAGATGATATACAGGTAGAATGGACGGCTATGTCGGAAGAAGTAAAGGAGAGGTTTATTCAGGAAAGTGTGGAAGAAAGTATTCTTGAATACGGAAATACAGTATTGTACAGCACTGCAAGAAATGAGTACACGATCACAAGAATCAAGAATCTAATCCAGCGTTCTGTATGGGCATTGACAAAGCAAATGGCAGAGAGTGATTTCCGTCCGAGTCTGTATGAATTTAATTTTGGAAGCGGAAAGATTGACCGAATTGATACATGTGAAGATGAAAATGGAGTATATGTAAAGGTTACGGACTATAAGACCGGTATGAAAGCATTTGACATTACAGCATTTTATCATGGATTGCAGATACAGCTTCCGGTTTATCTAAATGCGGCGCTGGATGTGGAGCAGAAGAGACATAAAGGAAAAGAGATTATTCCTGCCGGAATTTTCTATTATCGTATGCAAGATCCAATCGTAGATAAAGAAGAGGACGATGAAGTGCTTGAGGGTAAGATTTTAAAGGAGCTTCGTCTGGATGGTCTGGTAAATGCGGACGAAATCGTTGTGGAACATTTGCAGCATAATCTGGAAGGAACGTCAAATTATATTCCGGTTTCAAAAACGAAAAGCGGAGCATTGAGTAAAACCTCGAAAGCCCTGTATCCGGAGGAATTTTTGGAATTTCTTGATTACACAAAAAAATTAGAAGCGAAACTGAAAGGCAAAATAGCAGATGGTACGGTGCAGGCAGAACCATATGAAATGGGCGGGACAACCGGATGTGATTATTGTGCCTATCGTGCAATCTGCGGGTTTGATACAAGAATCGAAGGCTATGAATATCGCAGACTTGAGAAATATTCCAAAGAGGATGTGTTGGAAAAGATTCATATTGCTGCACAGGAGGAAAGATAAATGGGTGTGAAATGGACAGAAGAACAGCAGAAAGTCATAAATCTGCGTAACCGGAATATTCTTGTATCTGCTGCAGCAGGGTCTGGAAAAACGGCAGTTTTAGTAGAGCGTATTATACAAATGCTGACAGACGAGAAGCATCCTATAGATGTGGACCGTCTGTTGATCGTGACATTTACAGAGGCGGCGGCCGCTGAAATGAAAGAGCGTGTACGAAATGCAATCGAAAAGTCATTAGAAGAAAATCCGGAGAATGCACATTTACAAAGACAGGCAACATTGATCCACAGCGCGTCAATTACAACGATCCACAGCTTTTGCCTATCTGTTATAAGAGAACATTTTCATGTGATAAATCTTGATCCGGGATTTCGTATTGCAGAAGAAGGCGAGTTGAAGCTTCTTTCGCAGGACGTATTAGGAGAAGTTCTGGAATCGTGCTATGAAGAGGCGGATGAGACATTTTTAAAACTGGTCGAAAAGCTTGGAAGCGGACGGAATGATAAACGTTTAGAGACATTTATTTTACAGTTGTATGAGTATTCAAGGAGTTATCCACAACCGGAAAAATGGCTTTGGCAATGTGTTGATAACTATGCCGTAAATGGACAGGATGGGGAATATTTTATCTTTGAGATTGCGGCAAAACAGACAAAATACTATGTAGAAGATATGCTTGGTATCCTGGATGAGGCACTGGCAATTTGTGAAGAAGCAGATGGTCCATATATGTATGCAGAAATGCTGGAAATGGATATAGAAATGTTGTCAAATCTCAATAGAGAGCAAAATGAATATGAACAGTTATATCAAGAGCTGACATCTATAAAGTGGAAAGCGTTGTCCAGAAAGAAGGATGAAAGCGTTTCGGAGGAAAAGAAAGAAAAAGTAAAACAGCTTCGTGATGAGGTCAAAAAGCAGGTGAAAGATCTAATCGCAGCTTATTATTATGAAAAGCCGGAAGAAATGCTGAAAGACATGGAGGCATCCCACGATACGATGCAGGCATTTGTCGCGTTGGTCCAAATGTTTGCGGATGCATTTGCGGAGAAAAAAAGAACACGAAATCTTATTGATTTCAATGATATGGAGCAGTTTGCCTTGCAGATTCTGACAGAAGAAAAAGAAGGAAAACTGGTTCCGTCAATCGTCGCACAGGAATATCAGGAACAGTTTGCAGAAGTTATGATTGATGAATATCAGGACAGTAACCTAATTCAGGAAGCAATTTTAACAAGCGTATCTACGATAAGCAAAGGCAAATACAACGTGTTTATGGTTGGGGATGTCAAGCAGAGTATATATCGTTTCCGTTTATCGCGTCCGGAATTATTTATGGAAAAATATGAGAATTACAGTCTGGAAGATGGAGAAAAGCAGCGTATTGATCTGCATAAGAATTTCCGAAGCCGTGCAGAAGTGCTTGATAGTACAAATTTTATTTTCGAGCGGATTATGAGAAGAGAACTTGGAGGAGTAGAGTACGACGAGAACGCGGCACTTTATCTAGGGGCAGATTACGAGAACTTGGTGCGTGAAGATGGCAGCTTGGAAAATGAAGCTGAATTATTGCTTTTAGACACATCTGATGCAGAAATCCCCGATGATTTGGAAGAAGGAACAGAATTTCTTGACGGAACAGGAAAACAATTAGAAGCGCAGATGGTTGCAAAGCGGATTAAAGAACTGGTCGGAAAAGCAAGGGTGAAGGATAAGGAAACCGGCGAATATAGACCGGCCCAATATCGGGATATTGTAATCTTATCAAGAAGTGCAAAAGGGTGGTCGGATGCATTTTCAACGATATTGAATGAAGAAGGAATTCCGGCATATGCAGGTAGCAGGGAAGGCTATTTTGAAACATATGAAGTAAGCGTTTTACTAGATTACCTGCAGCTTTTAGATAACCAGAGACAGGATGTTCCGTTGGCAGCAGTATTGACCTCCCCATTTGTCGGATTATCTGCACAAGAGCTTGCCGAAATCCGAAACTCAAAAGAAAATAGCACATTTTACGAGGCGGCAGAACAAAGCGAAAGACTGCAGGAATTTTACCGACAGCTGGAACATTTCCGCAAATTAATTCCATACACAGCCATTCACGAATTGTTGTGGAAAATATTAGAAGAAACAGGGTACGGTGTGTATATCTCGGCAATGCCTGGCGGTGCACAGAGAAAGGCAAATCTTGAAATGCTAATTGAAAAAGCATGTTCATTCGAAGGAACAAGTTATAAAGGTTTGTTTAACTTTGTGCGATATATCGAGCAGTTGAAAAAATATGATGTAGATTACGGGGAAGCGAATATTATAGATGAACAGGCAGATACCGTGCGGATCATGACAATTCATAAAAGTAAAGGCTTGGAATTTCCAATTGTATTTGTTGTAGGAATGGGAAAACGTTTCAACATGCAGGACGTAAACGGAAGTATGATCATTCATCCGGAGCTTGGTGTAGGAATCGATCAGATTGACTTGGATAGACGAACAAAAATTCCGACATTTTTAAAGAAAATGATTCAGCAGCAGACAAAATTGGAAACCTTAGGAGAAGAACTTCGAGTACTTTATGTTGCATTGACCAGAGCAAAAGAAAAATTGATTATGACAGGGCAGCTAAAAGATGCTCGAAATCTTGTGCTCCAATATGAAAATGCTGCGATTGAAAATCCACTGAAAGGCGTTATGACATTTTCAAAATTAGCATCCGCACATAAATATTTAGACTGGGTACTTCCGGTGGCTGCACAGCCAGATGCACCGATTTCGATTAAAGTGTGGGATTACTGGGATGCTGCACTACTCGACAAAAGAGAAGAACAGGCCGAGCTGGTAGCAAAGGATATATTAGAGCATTGGAATCTGGAAAATGTATATGACAATGAATTAAAAGAACATTTGAATGAGCAGTTTTCATATCGTTATCCATATCAGCAAATGCAAAAATGGAAACTGAAATTTACCGTATCCGAACTGAAAAAACGCACATATCTAAGTGAAGATGGCAGCGGAGAAAATGGTGAGGAAATGATAGAAGAAGCACCGGTAGTTCCTCTTTTGCCTAAATTTTTACAAGAAGAGGAAGAGATAAAGGGTGCTTCGCGAGGGAGTGTATATCACAAAGTATTAGAACAGCTTGATTTTACAAAAGAATACAATACCACATCCCTAAAAGAAGCAATCAGGCAGATGGAACAAGATAAAATTATTACAAAAGAGATGACAAAGTGCATCCGAATAAAAGATATACAGAACTTCTTGAATAGTAATATCGGAAAAAGAATGCAGAAAGCTGCAAAAAACAAGCTGCTAAAAACAGAGCAGCCATTTGTACTTGGGGTAGATGCAGGAGAGATTTATCGAGAAGAAATAAAGGATGCCTGCCAGACAGCGATGGAAGACATGTGTCAGAAACAAGTAGAAGATGTTTGTCTATCAGATATGAAGAACGAAATGATATTGGTACAAGGAATCATTGATGTTTATTTCGAAGAAGATGGAGAAATTGTACTGCTGGATTATAAAACCGACAAGGTTCGAAATGGTGCAGAATTGAAAGAGAGATATCATGCACAGTTGGATTATTATGCGAAGGCACTCGAGCAGCTGCTTGGGAAGAAAGTGAAGGAGAAAGTGATTTATTCGTTCTGTCTGGGGGAGAAAGTTGCTATTTAGTTCATTAAGTGGCAATACGTTCCTTACAAAAAATTGATATAAGAATTCTTGCTCAGATTCCATGAGCGGGTGACACATAAGAGCGTAAATTTTTGCTAAAAGCAAATGAATTTGAACTCAAACTTGCTGCTACGCAGCTTCAAACATGTTCGTTCAAATTCATTAACACAAAAAATTTACGCTCTAAGTGTCTTCAACGCTCACTCCATATTCGCTCGAATTTCTTATATCAATTTTTTGTAAGTAATGTATTGGCTCAGTCCATGAAGTGAGTGAACTCGAGGAATATTGAGCGATATCTGCGATAGTGGATTTTAGGGAATTGCGTAATTTCACTGGAGAGCATCCGCAAGGCATAGAAAGAGTAGGTTGAGGATGCAAAATTTCAATGAGAAACATCCGCATGTTATCGAAAATGTGGGATGCAGATGAAAAATTTGCGAAGGGAGTATCTTTAAATCCCAGAAAAGGCAAGATGTAGATGCAATTATACATGCCAGGAAGGCTAAAAAGTATCTGCAAGTTCAAAGAAAAGCAAGTTGCAGATGCATTGATCTAAAAAAGAGCATCTGCAACAATGAATATCAAGGCAGTGCAGATACATCAGTTGTCAAAAAAGCATCTGCGACAGCAAATAAACTCAGGATATAGATACATCAGATCCCAGAAAAGCAAATCCCTCATCGCTCCACCTATTTCTATCACGATACACCACAAAGCAAGAAAAAGACTATGCAATCCAGCGAATTGGAGTCGGGTTTGCCCGACGAAGCTGAGCAGGAGTGCATAGTCTTTTTTTGCTTGAAGGCCATCGTGAATTAAATAGCAACCTCAAACGCCACCCCATTCTTAGTAAAAAACCTCTGCACCATCCCATCCCACGCTTTTTCAAGTGACTTATCCAACGTGAATGTATTTAAAGATGTTCCGGTGACGCAGGTCAGCCCTTGCTCATTAAATTGAATATTCAGATAAAGCCCCTGTATGGTGTTTGGCTGAAAGTCCAGATTCTGCTTAGAGATTAATTTGGCAATATTAGTAGGGGAAAGGCGGAACACAAACTTGAAGCTGAGAGGTGTCCGTTTGCCCTTGATCAAAGAAAAACAATATTCGCGCACTTGCTTCCAGTAAGAATATTCTGGAAGTGCCTCAGAACCGGAGAAAGAGGAAGCAGCAGAAAAAGGTTCTTCGGGTGGAAATTCTGCATAAAAATCTTTTTGAATATAACCATCAATATGGAAGCTGTTAAAGGTGACAATATCACCTTCAATGAAAAGAAAATGGTCAAAAAGCTCTGATAAAAGAAGTTGAGACATAAATTTTTTCGTTTCTGTTAATTTTAAAGAAATCATGTATAAAAAACCTCCGAAAAAGTACTAAAATTGTTACTGTTCACAGTACATGTGACCAGCAACGCATCTCGCCGTTTTAAATCGCCTTTGGCGATGGACGAGATGCCGTTCAAGATAAAACGTGCATCCTCCGTGCCAATCAGCGTAGTGATTGACACGGGAATGAACAGTAACCTCCAATTACAGTATAAAATATCATACCATACTTGTTGACTTTTTGGGGTAAAAAAAGTATTATTAAATAAGGAAAATTATGAACAAAAATTCATGATTATTCTCATATGAAAAAACAATTAGAACAGTGAAAATAGATGTTTGGGAAAGGCACGAACGAAGAAATTGAAACAGTATAACAAAAGAAAGAATAGAAGAAAAATAGAAGTATATAGTAGAATTGCTGCTACAGGTGTTGTAGCAGCAATTCTTGTCGTAATTGGAGTTCGATTATCGAATAAACATGAGAACGCAGAGATAAGTGCAGGGATTAAATATATTGAGACGAATGAGAAAAAAGATGTCGCTTCGGTCGAGACAAAGATAGAACGTGTTGAGGCAAAAGACAAAGAAGAAGCGTATAAGGCAGGTACGATCAGCTTAAAAGAGATGTTTGCAAGTACGGTCGTGATGGGAGATTCCATTACGGAGGGATTTACGGCATACGATGTTTTGAATGCGAACAGTGTCGTATCAAAAATAGGTGCATCACTTACTGATCTGGATGACCAGTGTGAAAAGCTAAAAGAGATTAACCCACAGATGGTGTTCGTCTCTTATGGAATGAATGATGTGATCAATACGAATGGAGATACAGATACATTTATCAAACAATATAAAGAGTTGATCACAAAGATTCAAAAAGAAGTACCGGATACAAAGATTTTGATAAATTCAATATTTCCGGTGCAGCAAAGTGCAATAGCCGAGAAACCGGCATTGGCAAATATTTCAAAATACAACGAAGCATTACAGAAGATGTGTGATGAATTACAGATTGCGTATGTGGACAATACAGATCTTGTAAAAGATGAATATTACGACGAGGACGGAATTCATTTTGTATCTGAGTTTTATCCAATATGGGCAGATCACATGGTGGAGGTGTCTTTATCATGACGAACAGGGGAAGCGTTACAAGAACAGAACTTTTTAAATACATAACAGTTGCAGCAATTTTAGTCTTTGTGATTCTGATGCTGATTTTTGCGAGTGGAAGTACAAAAGCATTTGATGAAGTTGCAAAAGGCGTGGAGGCATCATTGGACACAGAGAACCTTGTGAAGCAGGACAGCCAGGCACTGAAGCGTTACTATGGTCTTAACAGTGCAGACTATGATGGTGTGTTATTTTATTCTTCTGCTTCAAGCATGTCAGCGGAAGAAGTGCTTATGATCAAGGTAAAAGATGATGGACAGATGCAGGGCGTTCGCGATGCGATCAATCGGCGTCTTGAAAACAGAAAGAATGACTTTGACGGTTATGCACCAAAACAGGTACAGTTGTTAGATTCAGCACAGCTGAAGGTGAGAGGAGATTATATATTCCTTGCAGTAGCTCCGAAGGCGGATGAATATCGCGCAGCATTTTCAAAGAGTCTGTAAGGTGGAGGGAGAAACATATGCTATTTAGCAGCATTACATTTTTATTTATATTTTTACCATTGACATTGCTTTTGTATTATCTTGTTCCATTTAGGATGAAGAACTATGTGATGTTGGCGGCGAGCTTGATTTTTTACGCATGGGGCGAACCTGTTTATATTATTTTAATGATTCTCTCCATCATATTGAATTATTTTTGTGGACAGGATATTTACGAAAAACGGGATAATGCAAGGGCTATGAAGATGAGCCTTATGTTTGGAGTGGTAATGAATCTGTTGATTCTTGGATTCTTCAAATATTATGGGCTGCTTATGGATACGATCAATGCAATTTTGCCAATCGATATTCCGTATCGTGTGCTGGCTTTGCCAATCGGAATTTCATTTTATACATTCCAGGCAATGTCCTATTTGATCGATGTATATCGAAAAGAGGTAAAACCACAGGAAAATATTTTATATTTCGCATTGTATATTTCAATGTTTCCACAGTTGATCGCAGGACCGATCGTCCGCTATATTGACATTGAGGAGCAGTTAAAGGAACGTAGCATTAACTCGACTAAGTTTGGCGAGGGTGCAATGTATTTTATCAGGGGATTAGCAAAGAAAGTAGTTCTGGCAAATACATTTGGCTCGGTATATGAACAGGTTGCTGCGATGCAGATGGGTTCATTTTCAACTTTGACAGCGTGGGTAGGAGCAATCGCGTATGCATTTCAGATTTATTTCGACTTCGGCGGTTATTCGGATATGGCAATTGGTCTTGGCAAGATGTTTGGGTTTGAATTTTTGCCAAACTTTAATTATCCGTATATTGCCAAAAGCATTACAGATTTCTGGAGAAGATGGCACATTTCGCTGAGTACATGGTTCCGTGAATATGTATATATTCCGCTTGGAGGAAATCGATGTACTCCGTCAAGACATATCTTAAATCTGTTGATCGTATGGATGTTGACAGGATTATGGCATGGAGCACAATGGAACTTTATGTTCTGGGGATTGTATTACGGAGTGATACTTATTTTAGAAAAATATCTCTGGGGAAGTAAGATTGAGAAGCTTCCATCAGCAGTCCAGCACATTTACGCATTTGTATTGGTTTTATTTGGATGGGTATTTTTCTTCAGCCCGACATTGGGATATGCAGGCCAGTATCTGAAAGTGATGTTTGGTATCGGTGCAAACGGAATTTTTGATAAGCAGGGATTCTTTATGATCTTTACAAACTGGTTATTGATCGTAATAGCAATTCTGGCATCTGCACCAAGAGGATACAAGCTGTTGAAGAAGATAACAGGATGTTGGCAAAGTGAAGAAGTAAGAGCTATCGTAACTTGTGCGGTTTACATTGCAATGTTCTTACTGTGTATTGCATTCCTTGTAACAGAAACATATAATCCATTTTTATATTTTAGATTCTAGGTGAAAAAATGCAGAATAATAGAAAGAGAAAAAGAAGTGGCTGGAAAATAGAACATATAATAGGAATGGCATTTGTTGTATGTATCGTATTTTTCCTTGTATTAAATATTATCGTTCCGAATAAAGAAATGTCGGAAGAGGAAAATCGAATGTTGGCGGGCAGACCGAAGCTGACAATTGAAAGTCTGGTTTCCGGAGATTTTATGGACAAATTTGAAACTTATCAGGCTGACCAGTTCGTAGGAAGGAATGCCTGGAGAAAATTAAAGACGTCGTTAGACAGAATCGGCGGAGGCAAAGAAGAGAATGGCGTTTTGATTGGAAAAAAAGGTCAGCTGATGGAAGAAATCGCAACACCGGATCAAGAACAGTTGAATGCGAATTTGAAATCTATGAAATCATTTGCACAATCTTATCCGGATATCAATACATCGGTAATGCTTGTTCCGGATGCTGCAAATGTATTGAAAAAACGTTTGCCGGCACTGGCAACAGTTGCAGATCAAAATCGTATGTTTTCACAGGCAAAACGTGAACTTGGGGAGTCGATCAACTGGATTGATGTGACAGGTTCACTTAAGAAGCATACAGACGAGAAGATTTTCTATAAGACAGATCATCACTGGACAAGCCTTGGAGCATTTTATGTATTTGGAGATGCTGTGGAGTCATTGAATATCAAATCAGATGCAGTAAGCAACTTCGTGGCATATCCGATATCAACCACATTTAACGGAACCTTGTCCGCAAAGGCCGGATGTAGATTGGGAGAGAAAGAACAGATTGACATCTATGTTCCGAAAGATTCGGATGCAGATATTTTGGTAAGTTATATAGATGAACAGAAAAAAACAGCATCATTATATGATTCTTCAAAATTAAAGACGAGAGATCAGTACGGTGTATTTTTGGGCGGTAACACATCGGTTATTGATATTAAAACAACATCCGAGGAATCACGGAGAATTTTAATCGTAAAAGATTCGTTTGCAAATAGTTTCATTCCGTTTTTGACACCATATTTCAGAGAAATCGTAGTCGTAGACCCGAGATATTATAGTGGAACGATTCAGGACATCATGGATTCTTATCGAATCACAGATGCGTTGTTCTTATACAGCGGAAATACATTTTTCCAGGATAATAACATTAGTGGAATGTTAGGAGCAGGTAAAAGTGAGTAATCAGATAAAAAAAGAGTTTCAGCAGAAAAATGAACCTGTCCGCTTGAATAAATATTTAAGCGAGGCAGGTGTATGTTCGAGAAGAAATGCGGATAAACTGATTGAGAGCGGAGCAGTAACCATAGATGGGGAAAAAGCGACTATGGGGATGAAGGTGCTGCCGGGTCAGGTTGTAAAGGTTGGAAAGAAGACGGTTTCCAGAACAGATGAGATGGTGGTTTTAGCAGTAAATAAGCCGGTTGGTATCGTCTGTACAGAAGAGCGAAGGGAACGCAATAGCATTGTTAGATTCTTAAATTATCCGATTCGTGTGACATACATCGGCAGATTGGATAAGGATTCGCATGGTCTTTTACTTATGACGAATAACGGTGATATCATTAATAAAATGATGAGAGCCGGAAATCAGCATGAGAAAGAATATAAAGTGACAGTAGACAAAGAAATCACACCCGAATTTATAAAACAAATGTCGACAGGAGTTCCGATTTTGGATACTGTGACAAGACCTTGCAAGGTGACACAGATTGGAAAATATACATTTACAATCGTGCTTACGCAGGGCTTGAATCGACAAATCCGCAGGATGTGTGAAGCACTTGGATATCAGGTGAAAGATTTGTTCCGCACTCGGGTTATGAATATAGAGTTGAAGGGATTAAAAGACGGAGCATATCGGAAGTTAACAGATGCGGAGTTGAATGAATTATATGAACTGATCAAGGATTCTTCAAATGAGACAGTTCGATGGGAATAAAAATAAAATAAACGTATAGTAGAGGTTGCTTTAAAAGTAACCATGGAGAGGAAAAAAGATGGAAGATAAGAAACAGCGAATGCTGCAACTTGTGGAAATTTTGAATCAGGCTCGCCGTGCTTATGAGCAGGAAGACAGAGAGATCATGAGCAATTACGAGTACGATAAACTGTACGATGAGTTATTGGGACTGGAGCAGGAATTAGGAATGACGCTTGCTTCCAGTCCCACAATTCATGTTGGATATGAAGTGTTAAGTGAGTTGCCAAAAGAGCGTCATGAGAAACCGATGCTCTCATTGGATAAGACGAAAGAAGTTTCACGCCTGAAAGAATTCTTAGGAAGTCAGAAGGCGATGCTGTCCTGGAAGATGGATGGCCTTACAATTGTTCTCACATATCGTGGCGGAGAACTGGAAAAGGCAGTTACCCGGGGAAATGGAGAAGTAGGAGAGGTTATCACGAACAATGCAAAAGTATTTAAAAATGTACCGCTCCACATTCCGTATAAAGGAGAGTTGATCCTGCGTGGAGAAGCAATTATCGGATATCATGATTTTGAAAAGATCAATGCCAAGATAGAGGATGTTGATGCAAAATATAAGAATCCAAGAAACTTATGCAGTGGTTCAGTGCGACAGCTGAATAATGAAATTACAGCAAAGAGAAATGTAAAATTCTACGCATTTACATTGGTAAAAGCAGATGATGTAGAGTTTCAAAATTCAAGAATAAAGCAGATGGACTGGCTGAAAGGACAGGGATTTGAAGTGGTAGAGCATCGTCTTGTAGATGCATCTACAATTGAAGATGAGGTTTCGTGGTTTGCAGAGCATATTGTGGAAAATGATTTTCCATCAGATGGACTGGTGCTTGTGTATGATGACATTGCATATGGACAGTCTTTGGGAACAACAGCAAAATTCCCGAGAGATTCTTTTGCATTTAAATGGGCAGATGAAATCCGAGAGACAACACTTCGTGAAATTGAATGGAGCGCATCAAGAACAGGGCTTATTAATCCGGTAGCAATATTTGATCCGGTCGAACTGGAAGGTACGACGGTGAGCAGAGCAAGTGTTCACAATGTCAGTATTATGGAGGAGCTTCAGCTGGGAGTAGGAGATACAATACAGGTATATAAGGCGAATATGATCATTCCTCAGATTGCGGAAAATCTGACACGAAGTGGTAATTGTGTTCCGCCGAAGGTATGTCCGGTCTGTGGTGGAGCAACAAAGATTTCTATGGATAACGATACTAAAACATTGTATTGTACAAATCCAACGTGTCAGGCAAAACAGGTGAAATCATTTACGTTATTTGTCAGCAGAGATGCGATGAATATCGAAGGCTTGTCAGAAGCAACCTTGGAAAAATTAATTGACAGGGGATTTATTAAAGATTTCTCAGACATTTTTCATGTAGAGAGATATAAAGAAGAAATTCAGAAGATGGAAGGTTTTGGAGAAAAATCCTACGATAATCTGATGAAAAGTATCGAGCAGGCAAGAACTACGACACTTCCGAAATTAGTGTACAGTCTTGGAATTGCAAACATCGGACTGGCGAACGCAAAGGTAATCTGCCGGGCATTTGATCAAAATCCGGAGAAAGTGATGAATGCAACAGAAGAAGAATTAAGTGCAATTTCCGGAGTAGGAGATGTGATTGCAAAAGCATATGTTGATTATTTTGCAGATGAGAAACATCGAGAATTATTTGAAAAGCTCTTGGCAGAAGTGACGATTCCAAAAGAAGAACAGATAACAGAGCAAAAGTTTACAGGTGTAAATTTTGTTATTACAGGAAGCGTACACCATTTTGCAAATCGTGCAGAGGTAAAAGAAGAAATCGAAAAACGTGGCGGAAAAGTGACAGGTTCAGTTACATCGAAAACAAATTATCTGATTAACAATGATGTAGAATCCACTTCTTCAAAAAATAAGAAAGCAAGAGAGCTAGGTGTTCCGATCATATCAGAAGATGAATTTGTAGAAATGTTAAAATAAATAGCCTGTTTACAAAAACTTCATTTGAAGTAAGAGAGAGATTCCTTTATAATGAGGAATGGTATATAGATACAAAAGAACGGAGGATTTGTAAGATGTCAGATCACGACACAATAATTATAGATGAAGATCAGAACCAGGATTTCAGAGAAGTAGATCTGGAAACAGTGGAAGATCCGAAGGAAGAAGTAGTAACAGTGGAAGATTCCAAGGATGATAAAGAAGATGATTATGAGAAAGTCTGCTTTATCTGTCATCGCCCGGAAAGTGTAGCGGGTAAGATGATGGAATTTCCGAACAATATTACAGTATGTCAGGACTGTCTGCAGAAGAGTTTTGATGCAATGTCAAATATGCCGACAGATCTGAATAAGATGATGAATATGCCGGGAGTTCAGTTTTTAAATTTATCTGATTTGGATAATCTGTTTCCACAGCAGCCAAAGATTAAGAAAAAGAAGAAAAAATCAACTAAAAAATATAAAAAATTAGATATTAAAGAGATTCCGGCACCACATAAGATCAAAGAACAGCTGGATCAATATGTAGTTGGTCAGGAATATGCTAAAAAAGCAATGTCAGTAGCAGTATACAACCACTATAAAAGGGTTGCTACAGACACGATGGATGATATTGAGATTGAAAAATCTAATATGCTGATGATCGGACCAACAGGATGCGGTAAAACATTTTTGGTAAAGACATTGGCAAAATTATTAGATGTGCCGTTGGCCATTACAGATGCAACATCTCTGACAGAGGCAGGCTATATCGGAGATGATATTGAAAGTGTTGTTTCTAAGCTTCTGGCAGCAGCGGATAATGATGTAGAGCGTGCTGAACAGGGAATCATTTTCATCGATGAGATTGATAAGATAGCGAAAAAGAAAACTTCCAGTCAGCGTGATGTAAGCGGAGAATCGGTACAGCAGGGAATGCTAAAGCTTCTTGAAGGTAGTGAAGTGGAGGTGCCTGTTGGAGCAAACAGTAAAAATGCAATGGTTCCGCTTACAACAGTAAATACAAAAAATATTCTTTTTATCTGTGGCGGTGCATTTCCGGATTTGGAAGAACTCATTAAAGAAAGACTGACAAAGAAAAGTTCAATGGGATTTAATGCAGAACTGAAAGATAAATATGATAATGACAAAGATTTGATCAGTAAGGTGACAGTAGAAGATTTAAGAAAATTCGGAATGATTCCGGAGTTTATCGGCCGTCTTCCTATTATTTTCACATTGAAAGGTCTGGATAAAGACATGCTTGTGAAAATCCTAAAAGAGCCAAAGAATGCGATACTGAAACAATATCAGAAATTACTTGCATTAGATGAAGTAAACTTAATCTTTGATGATAGTGCACTTGAGGCAATTGCTGAAAAAGCAATGAAAAAGGATACCGGAGCCAGAGCGCTTCGTGCGATCATTGAAGAGTTTATGCTTGATATTATGTATGAAATACCGAAGGATGATAATATCGGACAAGTGACGATCACCCGTGAATATATTGAAGGAACCGGGGGCCCGATCATTGAATTGAGAGGTCAGAAGGTACCAAGACTTAGTTAGAAAAGTTATCGTTCATAGCTATACTATGGTTGCTGGTCACAGTTACTGTGAACAGTAACATACTATGAACGAATATGGGAAAGGGTTCTAAAAAATATACAAGATGTCACACTGAGTTATTGGGGGATAACAAAGTGAATGACAACACAGGAGGAGCATAATGAACAGCTATAGTTATCTATTGGATCTGGCAATCATACTTCTTGGCACAAAAGTATTGGGGCTTTTGACAAAGAGAGTACAGATGCCGCAGGTAGTAGGAGCACTTTTGGCAGGACTGGTTTTAGGACCGGTAGGGTTAGGAGTGTTAAGTGAAACAGCCTTTATTCATGAAATTGCAGAAATCGGTGTAATTGTACTGATGTTCTGTGCCGGAATGGAGACTGATATCAAAGAACTCAAAGCAAGTGGAAAAGCGTCATTTGTAATTGCACTTTGCGGTGTAATCGTTCCACTGATTGGAGGATATTTCTGTGCGCTTATATTTAACAGACCAGGAATGATTCCGTCTTATGCAAGTGCAAGCACATTTTTACAAAATATTTTTATTGGAGTAATCCTCACTGCGACGTCTGTAAGTATTACAGTTGAAACGTTAAAGGAACTGGGGAAATTAAAAACACGTTCAGGAAATGCAATACTTGGAGCAGCAATTATTGATGATATTCTTGGTATTATTGCACTTACAATTGTTACAAGTATGGCAGATGACAGTGTAAATATTGCGATTGTTCTGATCAAAGTAGTGGCATTCTTTGTATTTGCAGCAATCGTAGGAGTTATTTTTTATAAATTTTATAAGAAATGGGTCGACGGAGCAAAAAAAGAATTACATCGTCACACAATCGTTGCATTTGTATTCTGTTTATTAATGTCATACATTGCAGAAGCAGTATTTGGCGTAGCAGATATCACAGGTGCATTTATCGCAGGTCTGATTATTTCTAACATAGAACGTTCAGAATATTTGCAGACTAAATTTGATACAATTTCATACATGCTGCTTTCACCGGTATTCTTTGCAAGTATTGGACTTAAAGTTGTATTGCCGAAAATGAATTTTACAATTGTTGCGTTTGCAGTAGTACTTACAATCGTTGCAATTCTGACAAAAATTATTGGTTGTGGTATCGGTGCAAAAATGTGTGGATACCAGAATTATCAGGCAAAACGTATTGGTATCGGTATGATCTCACGTGGTGAGGTGGCATTGATTGTTGCCAGTAAAGGTTCTACGCTTGGACTGTTGGGAATTGCATTTTTAGGACCTGTCATCATTGTGGTGGTAATTACAACAATTATCACACCGATTCTTCTGAAAATGGTATTCCGTGATGGAACAAAACCGACAGAGCCAATTGCTGCCGGAGAAGAAATCAAGAGTTACTATGAGAATGTAGAAGAGATTCGTCGTGGTGATAAGCGCGGGGAGGATTAGGGTAGAACCATTAAAAAAGAAACATTGTAAGATGAAAGGTCTTGCAATGTTTCTTTGAAGATGTGTTTTAATTTTGAAATCAATATGGAAAATCAAGAAAATTTTATTGACAATTCAACTGAATTACATTATGATTTAAATAGATAAGAGAATGTTACTTTAATTAGGCGTGATGCTTATCTTGAAAATGTGAATAATTAAATAAACAAGAATTGTTACTTTGATTAGGCGTGATCTTTACTTATGTAAAGGTCTTTTTTTGTTTATTTATAGAAAGGAGGGAAGAAGGTGTTTTTTAGAAAGAAAGAAAAGAAAACAGAAATCGGTAGTCCGGTTGAAGGAACACTCATGACATTAAATGAAGTAAATGATGGTGTTTTCAGTACAGGGATGATGGGGAGTGGATTTGCAGTGAATCCAAGCAGTTCATTCATCGTAGCACCGGTGGATGGTGAAGTGACAATGGTTTTCCCAACAGGGCATGCACTTGGAATTAAGACAGAATTTGGGTTAGAAATATTGTTACACGTTGGTATTGAAACAGTGAATCTAAACGGAAAAGGATTTAAAGTAAATGTTTCTAAGGGACAGAAAGTAAAATGTGGAGACTTGTTAGTAGAGGTAAATCTGGATATAATTAAAGAAGAAAAATTAGATCCGTTTGTGTTAGTGATTTTTTCAAATGGACAGGATTTTAATTTAAAAAAAATTAAGGAAGAATCTCAGATAACGAGTGGAGAAACGATATACTATGTCATTTAAGGAAAAAGGTTATGAAATAAAAAGAATTGTGAATAACAATGTGATTGTTTCTTGCGATAAGAGTGGGGAAGAAATCGTGCTTATGGGAAGTGGGATTGCTTTCAAAAGAAAAGCAGGAATGATGATTCCGGCCAAAGAAGTAGAGAAAATGTTTGTGCTGAAAGGAAATGACAAGACACGTTATTTCGATATAGTGCAGGAAATTCCGGTACATTTTTTTGATATTTCAAAGGCAATCTTGAAGAAGGCGCAGCAGACAATTGATATTAAAGTAAATTCAATCGGATATATTATGCTTGCAGACCATATTTTTTCTTCTGTTGAAAGAATGAAAGATGGAGTATCAATAAAGAATGATATGCAGGAAGAGATAAAATGCTTTCATCCAAAAGAATTTGCTGTTGGTTTAGAAAGCCTGAAGATTATAAAAGAAATGACAGATATTCAGCTCCCGGAAGATGAGGCGGGGTTTATCGCTTATCACATTCTCAATTTATCGTCAAACAAATTGGAGCATAGGAGTAAAGAACGCATCGAACTGATTAATAAAATAATAGAGATTATTGAAAATTATTATAATCTTTCTTTTGATAAAAAGACTGCTTATTATGAAAGATTTTTGACACATTTAGATTTTTTTAGTAAAAGATATTTATCAGAAGATGGGCAATCAAGAATGAGCGAGAAAGATGATTTCTTATATCGTATGCTGAAAGTTCAATATCCAGAAACAACAAAATGTGTAAATGTTGTAAAAGAAATTCTAGATTTCAATTATGGCAGAAAAATAACAGATGAAGAGATGGGATATTTAATTGTTCACATTACAAATTTAATAAGTAAAACAAGATAGTTACCGGCAGGGCTAGACTTAATCTATGAAATATAGAACTAAGTCTGGCCTTTTTTAGGAGGGAAAAGATTATGAAATACGAAAAGATGTGCAAAGAAATTCTGACGATTATCGGTCAGGAGAATATTGTTGATGTATTCCATTGTGTAACGCGGTTGAGATTTATAGCAAAGGATAAAGAAAAAGTTGATTTAAAAAAATTAGGAGAAGTAGAAGGCGTCCTTCAGGTGAAAATTGTTGGAAATCAGATTCAATGCATTATCGGACCGCATGTGGGAGAGGTGTATGAAGATTTGTGTAAAGTGGGAGAATTTGAACAAAAGCCAGAAATTGATGAAGAAGTGGGCGAAGAAAAAACTGAAAAGAAAAAAATTACTTTTAATACGTTTTTAGAAGGCTTATCATCTATATTTATGCCATTGATTTCTGTATTCTGTGCAGGAGGTATGATTAAATGTTTGTCTATTATTCTTTCATCTTGTGGAATATTGGCAGATGGAAGCGGAACATTAACGCTGTTAGATGCAATTGGTGATGCACCATTCTATTTCTTACCATTTATGGTTGCGTATACAACAGCAAAAAGATTTAAATTGAATGAATTACTAGGGTTGATGGTTGCTGGTGTTTTGATGTATCCGACTATTATGGAAAATGCAGGCTCAGGAATTAATTTTATAGGAATTCATATTACATGCTATAGTTATGCTTCAACTGTTATTCCAACTGTATTATGTGTTATCTTAATGGCTTATATTTATCGCTTTGTAGATAAGTTGATTCCGAAAAATTTAAGTTTAGTGTTTACAGGAATGATTTCATTTACTGTTTTTATGCCGTTATTATTATGGATAATTGCTCCGTTAGGAAATCATGTAGCGAATGTATTATCTGTATTCTTTGAGACATTATTTCATGTAGCAGGACCTTTAGGAGGGGCAGTATTTACCGGTGTTATGCCATTTTTGGTAATGACAGGAACACATTCTACATTAGATCCGATAATCATTCAGAACTTTGCGAAGACAGGAATGGATTATATGTTCCCGGCATTTTTCTTAAATAATTTTGCTGTAGCGGGTGCTACAATTGGAGCTGCATTGAGAATTAAAGATAAATCCATCAAGGCAGCAGCAATTTCAAATGGTGGATTAGGAATTTTAGGAATTACGGAACCGGCGTTGTTTGGTGTCTGCACAAAATACAAAGCAGCGTTGATTGGTTCGGTTGTAGGCGGGGCAATCGGTGGAGCTTTGTATATGTTCTTCCACGTATATAGTTATGCTTATGCAATGCCTGGAATTTTTTCAATTGCTTCTTATGCAGATAAAAACAATAATATGCTCTGGATGATTCTTTGTCTGGCAATTACTTTTGTTGTTTCTTTTGTAATCGGGTTTGTTATGAATAAGGAGGAAAAATAAATGTTTCCAAAAGAATTTTTATGGGGTGGAGCAACAGCTTCTGCACAATATGAAGGTGGTTTTGATGAAGGGGGAAGAGGAAAATCACAATTAGATTTTATTGATTTTATTTCAGTAGAAAAGCGAATTGGTAATCAGTGTACGGATGATGTGTCCTGGGAAAGATATAAAACAATACGTGAAAATGAAAGTGAATATAATCTTCCTTACCGCAGAGGCGCTGATTTTTATCATCATTACAAAGAAGATATTAAGCTAATGGCAGAGATGGGATTTAAAGTGTTCCGTATGTCTATTTCGTGGGCAAGGTTGTATCCTACCGGTGAGGAAGAGACTCCAAATCCAGAAGGGTTAAAGTTTTATCACGATGTGTTTGATGAATTACATAAGTATGGAATTGAACCTTTAGTTACTATGATTCACTATGAAAATCCGGTTCATTTGACAGAAAAATTTAATGGATGGGAAAGTCAGAAAATGATTTCTTACTTTGTGAAATATACAAAGACATTAATTGATGAGTACAAAGATAAAGTGAAATATTGGATTACATTTAATGAGATTAATGCGACTTTGTGTACACCATTTGTAAGCTCCGGAATGTTTGTTGAAAAATCACAAAAAAATAAATTGTCTTGTGAATATCAAGCATTGCATCATCAATTGATTGCATCTGCGCTTACTGTGAAATATGCACATGAGACAGCACCTCAGTGTATGATTGGAGCTATGATTGCTCGCTTGGAATGTTATGCAGAAACATGCAAGCCGACGGATGTGCTGGCAAATATGATTGATGACCAGATTAATTTGTCATTTTTTGATATTATGGCAAGAGGAAGTTATCCTAAATTTTTATTAAATTATTTTAGAGATAATGATATTATCATTGATTTCGTGGATAATTATGAACAGATATTAAAAGAAGGTACCGTGGATTATTTGGCATTTAGTTACTATATGTCATATGTTGTAAGTGCAGAACCAGGTAAGGCTGAGGCTCCGGGTAATTTGGTGAAAAGTTTAGTAAATCCATATTTGAAACAGACAGAATGGGGATGGGGGATTGATCCAATAGGACTTAGAATAACATTAAATCGAATATATGATAAATATCAATTGCCATTATTTATTGTAGAAAATGGTTTGGGAGCTAAAGATGTTCTTGAAGAAGATGGTTCGGTGCATGATGCATATCGTATTGATTATTTGAGGGAACATATAAAAGCGATGGATAAAGCAATTGATGATGGTGTGGAGCTATTAGGTTATACTTCATGGGGGTGTGTAGATCTTTGTTCTGCAAGTTTCGCAGACATGACGAAACGTTATGGATATATTTATGTGGATGCGGATGATTATGGGAACGGAACATATAATCGCTACAAAAAAGATTCTTATTACTGGTATAAAAAAGTAATTGAGTCGAATGGAAAAGATTTGGACTAGAATAATTTCAGAAAAGTGTGTTACAGAGAAGTTTGACAGTATCTGCAACACACTTTTTATTTATTTTAACTTTCTTTTAGAATAATGAATAAGTCACAGGGGACACTAATCAAGCCAAAAACTCCCCAGCGGCTTACCAGAGGTTTAGTAATTCCTCAATTCTTCAAATGTACGAAACAAATTCAACTGTCCATACCCCCATTCCGGATTAGGAAAAGTCATAGTAGAAGGTCTTGTTGCACCGATGACAAAAAGACTTTTAATCTGTGTGGTATCGACACTTTCTACACCAAGTTGAAGAAGAATCCATTCCAGAAGAAGGGCACATGCACCGGCGGTAATGGCAACGGACAGACTAGAGCCGGAGCGGACGGCAAAACGATTGTTTGGTAACGAACCAAGAATAGAAATGCCGGGGGCAGTGAAATCAGGATGGATTCCATCGTAGCGGTCATATCCTCGTCCAGAATCCAAAGCAATCGCATTTGTATTTCCATCGTAATAAGAAACACAAATCGGTCGGGAAGCATTTCCGGGATTTGTGATTGTATAATAAGGATTCGAATTCAAAAAGAACACTTCCCCTTGGATGAAACTGCTTAACGGAAGCCACATATGAAATAGCCCGTCAATTATGCGAAGTGGTGAAACGATGATTTTCCATATACCGGGAGAAGGTTTTTGAAAGCGAAAGAAAATCAGCTCCTGATTGGTTCGCTCTACCAATAATTTATAATCAACAATAGCTGTTGTGCCTTCTAGTAAAAACTGAAATTCATCACGTTCTGTAGTGCGGATTGTATTTCGCCCACGGGTTTCACCGGAAGGAGAAACGATGGAAAAAGCAAGAACATTAGGAATACTGTTCCAAAGCTCCAGCGTAAATCCGGGAACTCCTTCACCTACACGGATTTCCACTGTTGCACTATCAGCAATATTTTTTAGAGTATATTGAAAATGATGTCTGCCATTTGCTTCATTTCCTACGCCGGTAACAGGAATGATATTTGCCTTGGATGCATATAGATCCAGAAGATTAGAGAGTGGGAGCAAGCCAAGATGTCCACCGGAATTTGTGCCGAGTGCAATGCAGAGAATAAGTGGCAGTTTATATTTTGCAGCAAGGTCAGATAAATATTTTATAGCAAGCAAAATGTCAGTCTCCTGATAAGCTGTTGCAGAATCAGCAATAAAATAATAGTCGCGGAGATATTGTTTGGCAGGTTTTAATTTTACAACAGCGAGAGTCGATTCCGGGGCAGCCCCAAGAAAATTTTCCTGCGGGGCACCGCCACCACATGCAAGAGAGGCAACAAAAGTCCCATGGCCTTCGACATCTTGTGAAGGAACGATTTTCAGCGGTTGTTCTGATGCAAGTGCATCATTAATCTGTGGTTGTGTATATTCAGAGCCATAATAAAAATTGTCAGGAGGAGTTCCTGTTTGAATCGTCTGATCCCATATAGAAAGAATTCGAGTCGAACCGTCCAGATTACGAAAAAGAGGGCTTAAATAATCAATTCCACTGTCTAAAAAACCAATCAAGACACCCTTACCTTTCAATTGCAGAGTAGGATAATTCTGGATTGAGAGAATACCGGTTTGGTTTAACGTTTCCATACTAATAGGGGCATAGCATTTCGGAATAGAAGCGTAAGGAAATTGCTTTAATGTGATGGGTTCGGCCTGAATGGCAGAAATATAAATACAGCGATAATCAAAATCCGCATTTTGTATACAGGAATTTTGCAAGGCAATATCAGAGAGAAAAGAAGTCTGGATGCCATCGAGGATGAAGTCACGATAGTCTTCGGAAAGAATACGTTCTTTACAGAGAGAATTGGACATGGCGGGACCTCGTTTTTTATTAGTATATGCAGGGAAGAAGCCGGCAATGACGTAGAATGAAATATTTAGATGTAATTAGAAGAAAGATATGCTATTATGTGAGGGAGAAATCAAAAAAGTAAACGAATGTGAAGGAGATACCACAAATGTTAGTATGTGATTATATAGTAGAATCAATTGATGGAGATTACGTCAACTTAAGAAGAGTGGACAAACCAGAAGAAGAGTTAAAATTAGTTGCGAGAGCATTATTGCCGGAAAATATTGTAGAAGGCGGAAGACTGCATTATGAGATGTTGCAGTATACAATTGTGTAAAGAAGAGGTGTATTATGTATAAAATATTAATTGTGGAGGATGATACGACTATTGCAAATGGTTTAAAGAACCATCTTGAAAAATGGGATTATGAGGTGGAGTGTATCACTGATTTCAAAAATATTATGGATAGCTTTGCAAAAAATGAACCACAATTGGTATTGCTGGATATTGTATTGCCATTTTTTAACGGATTTCACTGGTGTCAGGAAATCAGAAAGATTTCAAAAGTTCCAATTATTTTCCTCTCATCGGCGAATGATAATATGAATATTGTGATGGCAATGAATATGGGCGGGGATGAATTTATCGAAAAACCATTTGATTTTGCGGTGGTAACGGCGAAGGTACAGGCTGTTTTGCGAAGAACATATGAATTCAGAGGAAACACCAACATGTTAGAATGGCATGGTGCATATTTGAATCTTTCAGATGCAACACTTCAATATCAAGAGCAGAAAACGGAGTTGACCAAAAATGAATTCCGCATTTTACAGATGCTTATAGAAAATGCCGGGAAGATTATATCCAGAGACAATATTATTACAAGGCTCTGGGAGAGCGACGAATTTATAGATGATAATACATTGACAGTCAATGTTGCAAGACTTCGAAGGAAGCTGGAAAAGATGGGATTGGAAAATGTGATTCTTACAAAAAAAGGTATTGGATATATGGTGGAAGCATGATGAAAATGTTTTTGAAATCCAAACAGAACGAGCTGCTGTGTTATATCGGAAGCATGTCACTATTTGTTACAGTGTTATTTTTGTATGATGTAAGGACAGATGCAATTCAATATGGGTTATTACTTTCAACTGTTTTATTCCTGATCAATTTAACATTACAATTTTTCAAATTTCAAAAACGTCTATCTGAGCAGGATTATCAGAATATTATAAAAAATCTGAAGGAACAAAACGGAGAATTAAAATCTCAGGAACGCATTTTCAAACAAGAAATGTCAGACTACTATAGTATGTGGGTACACCAGATTAAGACACCGATTGCCGCCATGCATGTATTGCAGCAGACATTAGAGGAAGAATATCCGGAACAAAAATATATAAAAGAAATCAAACTGGAATTATTTAAAATCGAGCAATATGTAGAAATGGTGCTGACATATCTTAGAATGGGAGAAATGTCAGGAGATTTGAAGTTTGAGAAATATTCATTGGATGCCATAGTAAGGCAGGTTATCCGAAAATATTCACAGATGTTTATTTTGCGGAAAATACATTTGCAGTACGTAAAAACTTCGCAGTGTATCGTCACAGACGAGAAATGGCTGCAGTTCGTGCTGGAGCAGGTTCTCTCAAATGCACTAAAATATACGAAAGATGGCGGAATGATTTTTATTTATACAGAAGAAAAAGAAAATAAAAAATGTCTTGTGATTGAAGATTCCGGAATCGGCATTCAGGCGGAAGATTTGCCAAGAGTATTTGAAAAAGGATTCACGGGTTATAATGGAAGAGCCGACAAGAAATCCACAGGAATAGGATTGTATATGTGTAAGAAGATTATGGAACGGCTGAACCATCAAATTTGGATTGAGTCGGAGGTAGATAAGGGGACAAAGGTGTATCTGGATCTTGCAAGAGAAGAATGGACGATTGAATAAGCATGCATGAGTATGAATAAGCAATCTTACAGTAATGTAAGATACGAGAGGGAAATGTAATCTATTTCGATGGAAACACATTTCTCTTTTTTCTATAATAAGCCTTGTAAAAAAGAAAAACGTTGGGAAAGGATGGAGAAAATGGCATTACTGGAAGTAAAAAACGTAAAGAAAATATATACGACAAGGTTTGGAAACAATCAGGTTGAGGCTTTGAAAAATGTAAATTTTTCAGTAGAATCAGGAGAGTATGTCGCAATTATGGGAGAGTCCGGTTCAGGAAAAACAACACTTTTAAATATACTGGCAGCACTGGATAAACCGACAGAAGGAAAAGTATATTTGAAAGGGAATGATCTGGGAAATTTAAAAGAAAAAGATATTGCAGCATTTCGCAGACAAAATATGGAATTTGTATTTCAGGATTTTAATCTGTTAGATACATTTTCATTAAAAGATAATATTTATTTACCGCTTGTATTGTCCGGAGAAAAATATAATACGATGGAGAAACGACTGGCTCCGATTGCAGAAAAGCTGGGAATCACACAGATTTTAGATAAATATCCGTATGAGGTATCAGGCGGTCAAAAACAGCGGGCGGCAATAGCAAGAGCACTGATTACAAAACCACAGCTGATTTTGGCAGATGAGCCGTCAGGAGCATTGGACTCAAAGGCGGCAGACAGTCTCATGAATTTATTTACTACGATTAATCAGGACGGGCAGACCATATTAATGGTAACTCACAGTGTAAAAGCAGCAAGCAGTGCAAACAGAATCTTATTTATTAAAGATGGAGAAGTATTTCATCAGATTTACAGAGGAAATCTCACCAGTGAACAGCTGTATCAGAAAATCGCAGATACACTTACAGTGTTGACAACAGGAGGTGTGGAGGGTGAATAATACACTTTATCCGAGAATTGCGGTTACAAATTTGAAAAATAATAGAAAGACATACGTCCCATACATTTTCACGGCAGTATTATGTGTCATGATGTTTTACATGATTGACGCACTTAGCAGAAGCGAAAGTGTCGAAGAAGTTACGATGCAAATATGCTTACGTTATGCAGTCGCAGTGGTTATGATTTTTTCTTTGATCTTTTTATTTTATACAAATAGTTTTTTGATTAAAAGAAGAAAAAAGAAATCGGAGTATATCACATTTTAGGAATGGGAAAATCGCATATATCGAAAATGATGTTGATAGAAATGCTCATAACAGCAGGAATTAGCATTGTAGCAGGAATCGTATTTGGCGTGATATTCGGAAAACTGATGTATCTTATTTTATTAAAAATCCTGCACAGCAAAGTGTCGATGGCATTTGCAATCAGCCTGAGCGCAGTGCGAGATACAGCAATTTTATTTATTGTGATTTTTTCACTTTCATTTCTTTATAATTTATTGCAGATTAAATTATCAAATCCAATCGAACTTTTACATGGAGGAAATCAGGGTGAAAAAGAGCCAAAAACAAAATGGTTTTTAACACTGGTCGGGGTGGCAGCGCTCGGGACAGGGTACTATCTTGCTATTACAACAGAGCATCCGCTTGATGCCCTTTCTCACTTTTTTGTTGCAGTTGTCTGTGTAATCGTGGGAACTTATGCACTTTTTACAGCAGGCAGCATTGCAATCTTGAAAATGTTGAAAAAGAATAAGAAATTTTACTATCAGCCAAAGCATTTCACAACAATATCCGGCATGATATACCGAATGAAGCAAAATGCGGTTGGACTTGCGAATATTTGCATATTAAGTACAATGGTGCTGATCATGGTTTCAACAACAGTATCACTTTATGCCGGAATGGAAGATATTTTAAAGGCAAGATTTCCACAGGATTCTAGCATTACGATGCAATCCCAGGATGAAAAAACAAAAATGTTGATAAATGAGTTGATAGAAAAAACAGAAAAAGAAGGGATAAAGATTTCATCTAGATTTGAATATGATTATGGAGCATTATCAGGAACCCAGAATGGTGATACATTAAATTTAACTCCGGTGACAAATTATGGAAGAGCAACTCTCTTTATTGTAAATCTAATTCCGGTCGAAGATTATAACCGGATAGAAAAGAAACAGGTTTCATTGAAAGATGATGAAGTGATGATTTATCGGACAAACGGAACTTATGGAGAAAATAGTGTAAAGATAAATGGCCGGACTTATAAAATAGCGCAGGAATTAAATGAATTAAAAGCTGAGCCCAAAAATAAAGCAGGTGCATTCGGAACCTATTATATTATTTGTTCAAGTAAAGAACAGGTTCAGAAAATGCTGTATGAGATTGTGTCAAACACAAAAGGAATAGAACCAGAATATATAGATATTTTAGCTGCACTGAATCATACTGTACGTTTTAATATGTCAGGTGATGTAAATAAGTACGAAAACGTAATCCATAATATGCAAAATGAATATCCAGAGCTTTCTAATGTAGAGTTCCAAAACAGACAAATGAGTGAAAATTCATTTTATGAACTCTATGGAAGTCTCTTATTTATCGGAATTTACATGGGGATTTTATTTGTTGTAGCAACAGTCTTAATCATTTATTACAAGCAAATATCCGAAGGTTACGATGACCGGGAACGCTTCCAGATCATGCAGAAAGTGGGAATGAGTAAAAAAGAGGTGAAACATTCTATTAAAAATCAGGTGTTAAGCGTATTTTTCCTTCCACTTATCACAGCTGTGATTCATGTGATGGTCGCATTTCCTGTAGTAATGAAATTACTGGCATTGTTGGCTCTGGCAAACAAGACACTGTTTATGCTTTGCACAGGTGTGACAATAGTAGTATTTGCAGGATTCTATGCAGTTGTGTATGGCGTGACGGCAAGAGAGTACTATAAGATTGTGAATTAAGAAAATATCAGCAACGACCTCACTTTCGAAACACTAAAAAAACAAGAACTGACTATGCCCTCCTGCGGGAGCTTCGTCGGGCAAGCCCGACTCCAATTCGCTGGATCGCATAGTCAGTTCTTGTTTTTGATGTTTCACAAAGTTTGTTGGTTTTTCGCCCTTGTTGAGAATGAGAGTTACTGTTCACAGTACCTGTGAACAGCAACGAATGAGATATTTATATGTCCGGTTTAGTAATTGAGATCTTTTTTCCACGTTCGGTTATAGTGATAGTTGTGATTACTTTGTACGCACCAGATTCGTTTACTTCTTTTCTGGCATCGGTCTCCGATAAATTCTCTTCGCACATTTTTTGCAATACTTGTTGGTCTGTATCATATTTACTTTCATCCCATTGAATTTTGACTACTTCTTTAGATTGCATGTCTAAATAAAATTTCAGATATACAATCGTATCTAAAGTTGCTTTATTTTCAGAATTTGTATTGGATTCATAGCTGACTTGTGTATTATAAGAAGATGTATATAATGCAACGTTTTTTTCATTTAACTTTTCTTTTCCTTCATATTTATATTTTAAATTATGAGCAGTATACATCTGATTTAATTTTACACCTTTACTTTTTGGAGTCCATAAATATTGTCCACTGCCGGTTTCACCGGATCGAATTTGCATACGTTGATATATTGCTCCATTCTCTTCATAAGAATAGATTTTACTTAATGCAGATCCATTAGAAACACATGTCTCTATTCCAACGTATGGTTCAGCGGTGATTGTTCCCTCCCAAATTATTTCAGCTTTTTCATTGTTAAATTCGGATGAAACAGTTTTGGTATACATGTAGTTTTCGCTTGCAAGATTATTAATTATTTCTTTGGCGGCATTGTTTTGTACTTGCACCTTAACAAAGTAAAGAAGGATTATGCTAATTACAATTATGGCGATAGTTATAATAATTCTTTTTTTCTTCATAAGCCACTTCCCTTCCAACGTAATGAATCAATTATATGTTTATAAGACTGTAAATGATACATTTACTTTACCGCAGTCAGCTTTAGAAATCAATCTGAAAGTTCCATTTGAATATGACATATGATAATATTGTTATCAATATTTTTAGCAACAGTTATGCGATTATTTCTTGGATTGTTCTGCAAATCTTATCTATTAAAAAAGTAAAATGAAAAGTTGACACAGCCGTACGGCTAATAATATAATAATATCATATTATTTAGCCGTATGGCATAATAAATTAAAGATATAAAATATTTAGTCGCACGGCATATAAAGGAGAAAATATGAAAATAACAGATTCAAAATCATTAGGCCAAGCTATTCGTGAAAGAAGAAAAGAATTAAGCTATACGCAAGTTTACTTATCGGATTTCACAGGCCTTTCGGTGACTTTTATTTCTGATGTGGAACGTGGAAAACCAACAGCTGAGATTGAAAAAACTATCCAGTTGATAAACACTTTGGGATTAGATTTATTAGTAGAGCGACGAGGATAAGGATATGAGAAAATTATTCATAAATATCCTGTACCGAAATTCGATACAAATTAAATAATAAAAAAAGGTGAGCAGAAAGTGGAAACGAGAGAATTGGTGGACTTATTGCTAAAACGATTTGAAATAGAATCGGAGAAAAATGACAGAGGTGGCATTTATGCTTATACACAGCGTAAGTTGGCTTATAATTCAAACAAGATTGAAGGAAGCACATTAACAGAGAAACAGACAGCATCTATTTTTGAGACTGGAACAATTACAGCAGATGGTACAATCTTTCGAATCAAAGATATTGAGGAAACGACAGGACATTTTACAATGTTTAATCATATGCTGAAAACGTATGATAAAACACTGAGTCAGACATTGATTAAAGAGTATCACTATTATCTGAAAGCAGGAGTATTTGAGGATCTGGCGAATGGTTATCCGGTCGGGGAATATAAAAATAGAATGAATACTGTTTCGGATATAGAACCCTCTCTTCCTGCATGTGTAGAAGATGATATGCAGGAGTTATTAGAATCCTATAATGCAAAAGAAAATCATAGCATTGAAGATATTGCTGTACTCCATGCAAAATTTGAAAAAATACATCCTTTTCAAGATGGAAATGGACGGGTTGGAAGAATCATTGTATTTAGGGAATGTTTGAAGAACCGGATTGCTCCGGTTATTATAGAAGATACAAGAAAAGCAGAATATTATGAGTGCTTAAATGTCGCACAGCAACAAGGAGAATATGAAAAATTGTTTTCTTTCTTCAAGAGCGAGCAGGAAGAATATAAAAAGCTTATGGAAGGGTTTATTGTTCCGGTGCCGGAAGTAAAACCTAAAAAAATAAAAAATACGGCACCACGAATTTAGATAGTTGTACCGAAATTCGGTACACAGAGACACAAGAAAAGGAGAGAATGAGAAATGAAAAGAAGAATAGTCGCAGTTATGTTAGCAGCCTTGTTTGTTTCTACATCAGTAGTTGGATGTGGAGAGAACAAAACAACAGAAAGTAAAAAAGTTCAGACAACAACTGTAGCAACAACAAAGAAAGCAACATCAAATCATGACGCTATCAAAAAATATATTGAAAAAGCGGATAAGATTGTAATTGTAAAAGATGCAAAAAATCTGGATATGGAAAAAGCCGTAAGCAGCATGGTAACAGAAAGCCAAAAAGATAACGTAGAATCTGTCACAGTGGACGATAGCAAAGTGGACTCAACCAAGGCAGGAACATATCCGCTTACAATTACAGTGAAACTGAAAGATGAAACTGCTGATCAGAAAGAAGAGACAACAACCGATAATAAGCAGGAAAGTGACAAGAATACCATCAAAGATACAGTAGATGTCACTGTAGCAGATAAAGATAAAGCGGATGATCTGCTTAATAATGGTTCGGCAGTTGTTGGAGATGATAGTAAAGTAGAAGTAAAAGACGATAAAGAAGTTGCTTCAAACGATACAAAGAAAGAAGAAACAGATAAGAAAAAAGAAGAGACTACAAAGAAAGAGGATACTTCAAAGAAGGATGATTCTAAGAAAGAGGAGACAAAGAAAGATACTTCAAGTAAAACAGAAAGCTCTTCTTCCGATAAAAAGCAGGATAATACAACCAATACTGCAACACCATCACAGCCTGCAGCTTCAAAACCTGCAGCTTCGAAACCAGCTGAAACAAAACCTTCAACATCAAAGCCGTCAACAAATACAAACAGTGGAAATAATCAAGGAAATTCTACACAAAAACCTTCAAAGCCGGCACATCAGCATAACTATGTAGCACAGACACATGTGGTACATCATGAAGCAACCGGACACAACGAACAGTATGTAGTGCAGGCTGCATGGGATGAAACAGTAACTACATACGAAGATTATGCATGGGAATGTTGCAACGTATGTGGAGCAGATTGTACAGCAGATCCAAGTGAACACATGTACCAACATGCAATAAAGTATGAAGGTGGCGGATGGCATACAGAATATGGCACACGCCCAGTAACAACAACAGTACATCATGATGCAGTCTATGGAACCCGTTGGGTGCAGGATAGTGCAGCATGGGATGAAACCGTAGTGGATGGATATGTTTGCTCTTGTGGAGCAAGAAAATAAGAAATTGAATGTAGTTCCAGATGACTTGAAAAAATGGGCAGGAAAAGGAAGAACATTGATGGATGACTTGGAGAATTATGCTTTGCACAACTGTGACAATAGTAGTGTTTGCAGGATTCTATGCAGTTGTGTATGATATAAAACATTGCAGGTTAATAGTATGTTGCGATGAATAGTTCGAGAAAATAAGGAGAAATAAAAGAGATGTTAGTATGTGATTACATAGTAGAAGCAATTGATGGTGATTACGCACATTTGCGAAGAGTGGATAAACCGGAAGATGACTTAAAGTTAGTTGCCAGAGCATTGCTGCCGGAGAATATTGTAGAAGGTGGAAGGTTGCATTATGAAATGATGCAGTATATGATAGTATGAGTTGCTATTTAGTTCATTAAGTGGCTATTTAGTTCACGATGGCCTCTAAGCAAGAAAAGACTATGCACTCCAGCTCAGCTTCGTCGGGCAAGCCCGACTCCAATTCGCTGGATTGCATAGTCTTTTTCTTGCTTTGTGGTGTACTGTGATCGAAATAGGTGGAGTGATGACGAAAATTTACTTTTCTGGTGTCTGATGTATCTATATCCTGGGTTTATTTGCTTGTACAGATGCCTTTGTGGCAACCATTGTATCTGCACTGGCTTAATGTTCGCTGTTGCAGATGCTCTTTTTGTAATTGTTGTATCTGCACTGCCTTGATATTCATTGTTGCAGATACTTTTTTTGAGACCGATGTATCTGCAACTTACTTTTCTTTAAACTTGCAGATGCTTTTCAGCCTATCCATGTAAATTTCATCTGCATCTTGCCTTATCTGGGATTTAAAGATACTTCCTTCGCAAATTTTATATCTACATCCCACGTTTTCGATAACGTGAGGATGCTTCTCATTGAAATTCTGCATCCTCAACTTGCCATTTCAATGCTTTGCGGATACTCCTCATCAACATTTTGCATCTTTAATTCCAGAAAACCTATTACCACAGATATAGTCACTCAATATCCTTTAAGTTCAAATTCATTTGCTTTTAGCAAAAATTTACGCTCTTATGTGTCTCCTGCTCATGGAATCTGAGTAAGAATTCTTATATCAATTTTTGTAAAGAACGTATTGCCATTTAATGAACTAAATAGAAACTGATTCTTATCTCTTGCAATCACAGAAGCACATATGTTAAACTACCTACAAAGCATATTTCTATATGAATTCTAAGGTGTAACACACCATCTATAATCTAATCACAATTCAGAAATCTATGCTTTAATACCAAAAACAAAAGTAAAAAAGCAGAGGAGGACTGAACGTAATTAGAAAATAGGAAGAGTCCTCCTGCAAAGGAAAGGGAGGAACCAAAGACGAAACGACAAAATAAAGTAAAACCAGACACGATACTGAAGGCATTCTGGCGGAACAATGATCGATTTGCTGATTTATTTAATACTGTATTATTTAATGGCAAACAAGTATTAAAACCGGAAGAGTTAGTAGAGGCGGATACAGACCTTTCATCGCTTCTGAAAATCAATGGTCACGCAGAAACAATTCAGAAAGTATTTGATGTTGTGAAAAAGACAGCATGTGGTGTAGATTTCATAATCTGGGGACTTGAGAATCAGGACAACGTGCATTATGCAATGCCATTGCGACATATGTTAAATGATTCACTTACATACTTGAAAGAATGTAATGAAATCATTGCCGTGAATCGCAAAGAGAAGCGGTTAAAGACACCCGGTGAATTTTTATCCGGATTAAAGAAAGAAGACCGCTTACATCCAATGATAAGTATCTGTGTTTATTATGGTGAAGACGATTGGGATGGACCATTGAGTCTTATCGACATGCTGAATATTCCAGAAGAATTAAAGTCTATAGTTGCAGACTATAAGATGAATCTTGTACAGGTAAAGAACAGTGAAAATTTACATTTTCAAAATCAAGATATAAATACTGTATTTGATCTTGTTCGTTCCATTTATAAGCAAGATTATGCAGAAATTAATAAACGCTACAAAAATAAACCGATTGATACAGAACTGGCATTGGTAATTGGTTCAGTTACCAAGTCACAGAAAATTATTGATCAGGCATTAAAATCAGAAAGTGAGGGAGAACAGATGCAGATGTGTAAAGGATTACAAGCATTAGAAGAAAGAGGCAGGCAAGCTGGACGAACAGAGGGATTTGAATCTGGTCAAAAAGAACTTTTTAAACAATTAGTTCATAAAAAACTTGCAAAAGGAAAGAGTGTCGAAGCAATAGCTGATGAATTAGAGGAAGACGTGGAAGCAATCCAACCGATTATTGATGAAATTTTATCAGAAAAGCAGGATTAAAGTTGCTATTTAGTTCACTGGGTGGGGATGCGTTCCTTACAAAAAATTGATATAAGAATTCTTGCTCAGATTCCATGAGCGGGAGACACATAAGAGCGTGTATTTTTGCTAAAAGCAAATGAATTTGAACTCAAACTTACTGCTACGCAGCTTCGAACACGTTCGTTCAAAAGTAAATCCATCATCGCTCCACCTATTTCGATCACAGTACACCACAAAGCAAGAAAAAGACTATGCAATCCAGCGAATTGGAGTCGGGCTTGCCCGACGAAGCTGAGCAGGAGTGCATAGTCTTTTTCTTGCCTGGGGCTGTCGTGAACTAAATAGCCATCCAGTGAACTAAATAGCAACTTAATGAACTAAATAGAAAGCACCCAGTAAACCACCCCCAGTGCCCAACTTGTAACCACGCCATACAGCAGTACAGGTCCGGCAATTGTAAAAATCTTCGCCCCGATTCCAAAAACCTGGCCTTCTTTCTTATATTCAATCGCCGGGGCGGCAACAGAATTTGCAAATCCGGTTATTGGGACGAGTGCCCCGGCACCACCCCAATTTGCAATCTTGGAATACACGTTTAGTCCGGTCAGGATAACACTGAATAGAACAAGAACTATAGCAGTCCAGGCACCACAATCTTTTTCAGATAAGCCCAGAGTCTTACAATAGTTTGAAATCAGCTGTCCGAGGGTGCAGATGCTTCCACCGGTTAAAAAGGCTTTGAGCATATTTGTCCAGACATTATGGACGGGGGTATGTTGTTTTACATAATCCTGATATTGCTTTTCTTTTATCTGTTTTTCTAATGGAGTCATAAAGAAGTCCTTCTTTCTACTAAATTTCTAATGATATTCTTACCAATAGCATTTACAAATCCAAACAATTCTATGCACGAATATATTTTGCAGAAGAGAGGAAAACTAAGGCAAAGAAAGAGAATAAATAACTAAAAAAACAAAATGAAGTGAATAACTTCAGGAAACGAGGGTGACGATTTGGAGAAAGAAATGTTGATTTGTGGAAAGCAGAGCATCCGTTTTCGGAAAGCACCTTATATTATAAGTGCAGCGTCTGTAGTCGGCTCAAAAGAATTTGCAGGGCCACTTGGAAAACGTTTTGATTTTCATGCGGAAGATGATTTGTTTGGAGGAAAAACATGGGAAGAAGCGGAGAGTAATATGCAGCGGAAGGCTTGTATACTTGCTTTGCAAAAGGTAAATATGAATGAATCGCAGATACGATATTTGTATGGTGGAGATTTGCTAAGACAGGGGATTGCCACTTCGATGGGAACGGAAAGTCTGCAGATTCCTACATTTGGATTGTATGGAGCATGTTCTACATCGGGGGAAGCACTGGCGCTTAGCTCAATGGCAGTGGCGGCAGGATACGGAGAGGCTATGCTGGCTGTAACCTCGAGTCATTTTGGAAGTGCAGAAAAAGAATTTCGTTTTCCGCTTGGGTATGCAAGTCAAAGACCATTGTCTGCACATTGGACTGTGACAGGGAGCGGCGCTTTTATTGTTGCCAAAGATGCATCCATAAGTCACGTGCGGATTAGTGGCGTGACGATTGGAAAAATTGTAGATTATGGATTGAAAGATTCACAGAATATGGGAGCGTGTATGGCTCCGGCAGCCATGGATACAATTTTAATGAATCTAAAGGATTTTGAGCAGCAGGCAGAAGATTACGACCGGATCATTACAGGAGATTTAGGAGCTGTGGGACAAAAGCTATTGTTAGATATGATTTATAAAAAAGGTGTAGATTTGCAGGAAAAACATTTGGACTGTGGGATGCTTATATTTGATGCAAAGGAGCAGGATACACATGCAGGAGGAAGCGGGTGCGGATGTGCGGCAGTCACGCTTGCGTCCTATATTTTACCAAAGATAGAAAAAGGAGAATGGAAACGAATCCTATTCGTACCGACAGGAGCATTGATGTCGACAGTCAGTTTTAATGAAGGCGCAAGTGTGCCGGGAATTGCACATGGAATTGTATTGGAGCATTGTAATTAAAAAGCGAGGAGAAAAGATATGGACTATATTAACGCATTTTGGGTAGGAGGCGCAATCTGCGCATTGGTTCAAATATTGATGGACCGCACGAAAATGATGCCGGGAAGGATTATGGTACTTTTAGTCTGCAGTGGTGCAGTACTTGGATTTTGTAATTTATACGAACCATTTCAAACATTTGCCGGGGCCGGGGCAAGCGTTCCGCTGCTTGGATTTGGAAATACATTATGGCAAGGCGTAAAAGAGGCTGTTGAAAAAAACGGACTGCTTGGATGTTTCCAGGGAGGATTTACCGCAGGGGCGGCAGGTACAGCGGCGGCGCTGATATTCGGCTACATTGCATCCTGGATTTTTGAGCCTAAGATGAAAAAGTAAAACATTTTTACACAGATTTAACAAACATCCATTTTTACATTTTACAAGACCCCAGTATTATACGACATGTAAACAAAATATAGCTTAAAAAACAAGGAGATATTTGTAAAAATGAAAATGAACAAATTAGTTGCAGTATTAGCAGTAGTAGGAATGACAGGAGTTATGATGGCAGGATGCGGAAGCAGCTCAGCTGCAGCAAATACAGATTCTGATGCAGCATCACAGGAGCAGGCAAGTGACTGGGACAGCTCAAATGATATTTCAATTGTATCAAGAGAAGATGGTTCAGGTACAAGAGGAGCATTTATCGAGTTATTGGGAATTGAAGAAAAACAGGGTGATCAGAAAGTTGATATGACAACTGAAGACGCACAGATTACAAATAATACATCCGTTATGTTAACAACAGTTGCAAAAGATGATTACGCTATTGGGTATGTATCACTTGGTTCTTTGGATGACAGTGTAAAGGCATTGAAAATCGATGGAGCAGAAGCAACAGAAGAAAACATCAAAAATGGCAGCTACAAAGTATCAAGACCATTTAACATCGCAACAAAAGGTGACCCGACAAATGAAGTTGCAAAAGATTTCATTGACTATATCCTGAGCAAAGACGGACAGCAGGTAATCTCAGACAACGGTTACATTTCAAACGATGATGCAGCAGATTACGCCAAAACAGCTCCTTCGGGAAAATGTGTAGTAGGTGGTTCTTCATCTGTATCACCGGTAATGGAAAAACTGATTGAGGCTTATAAAAAAGTAAATCCAAATGCAGAAATCGAACTTCAGACATCAGATTCTACAACAGGTATGACATCTACAATCGAGGGAAGCTATGATATCGGTATGGCATCTCGAGAACTGAAAGATTCAGAGACATCAGAAGGATTGAAAGCAACAGTAATCGCAACAGATGGTATTGCAGTAATCGTAAACAACAATAACCCGGCAGATGAACTGTCAAGTGAGCAGGTAAAAGAAATCTACACAGGTTCATACACAACATGGGATGAGGTCGCAGAATAATATGAAATCAAAAGCATGGATTGAGAAATTCATGCAGGGAGTGTTCTTTGTTGCCGCTTGTGCTTCGGTGCTGGCGGTAGCACTCATTTGTATCTTTCTTTTCGCAAATGGAATCCCTGCAATGAAGGAAATCGGATTTGGTAAATTCATAAGCGGAACAATGTGGAAACCGAAAAATGAAATATTTGGAATCTTCCCAATGATTATCGGAAGTATTTATGTGACTGCAGGTGCGATCATTATCGGTGTTCCGATTGGAATTCTGACCTCCGTATTTATGGCAAAATATTGTCCGAAACAAATTTACAGACCATTGAAAATGGCAACAGAGCTTCTGGCAGGAATCCCTTCCGTTGTATATGGATTTTTCGGAATGGTAGTATTGGTTCCGTTGATTAGAGATTTTGGAAGAACACTGAAAGGTGCAGGAGTGGTTCACTCATCCGGAAATGGAAGCAGTATATTGACTGCGTCGATCCTTCTTGGCATGATGATCCTTCCGACGATTATCGGAACAACAGAAGCTGCGATCAGAGCAGTACCATCACAGTATTATGAAGGTTCGCTTGCTTTGGGAGCAACAAAAGAAAGAAGCATTTTCAGAGTTATGATCCCGGCTGCTAAATCCGGTGTCATCGCAGGAATTGTTCTTGGTATTGGACGTGCAATCGGTGAGACAATGGCTGTGATTATGGTAGCAGGAAATCAGGCTAGAATGCCGGAAGGGATTCTCAAGGGAGTGCGAACCTTGACAGCAAACATTGTAATCGAAATGGGATATGCCACAGATCTTCACAGAGAGGCATTGATCGCAACAGGCGTTGTACTTTTCGTATTTATTTTGATCATTAACTTTAGTGTAGCATTGTTGAATAGGGGGAAAGATCGTGAGTAAAGAAGCTAATAATACAACATTTACGGATAAGATGAAGATGTATCTGGCACATCCGGGGTCTATGATTCTGATGCTTCTTGTTATGCTCTCAGCAATTATCACATTTACGGTATTGATTTTCCTGATTGCATATATTTTGGTTCATGGAGTCCCTTATATTAAACCTTCACTGTTTTCACTGCATTACACATCGGAAAATGCATCTTTGATGCCGGCACTTATCAATACAATCATTATGACTTTTCTTTCATTACTGATCGCAGTGCCATTTGGGATTTTTGCAGCAGTATTCTTGGTTGAATATGCAAAACGTGGAAATAAATTTATGGACGTAATCCGACTGACGACAGAGACATTATCAGGTATCCCATCTATCGTTTACGGATTGTTCGGAATGTTATTTTTTGTAAATACATTAGGCTGGGGCTTCTCATTGATCGCAGGAGCATTTACATTGGCAATTATGATTCTTCCATTGATCATGCGTCAGACAGAGGAATCGTTAAAATCGGTACCGGATTCATTTCGTGAAGGAAGCTTTGGTTTAGGTGCAGGAAAACTTCGTACCGTATTCCGTATCGTACTTCCGTCAGCCGTACCGGGAATACTGGCAGGTGTGATTCTGGCAATCGGCCGTATCGTAGGTGAGACAGCAGCACTTATGTATACTGCCGGAACAGTGGCAAAGGTGCCGAGCAGTATCTTTGGTTCAGGACGTACACTGGCTGTACATATGTATAACCTGTCAAGTGAAGGTCTGTATATGAATCAGGCATACGCGACAGCAGTAATCTTGCTGATACTGGTAGTCGGTATCAATACATTATCAGGCGTGATCGCAAAACGTCTTGCGAAAGCATAAGAAAGGAAAGAACAATGTCAAAATTAAGTATTCAGAATATTGATCTATATTACGGTGATTTTAAAGCACTTAAGAATATCAATATGGAAATCGAAGAAAATAAAATCACCGCATTTATCGGACCAAGTGGATGCGGTAAGTCTACATTGCTCAAATCCATCAACAGAATGAATGATCTTGTGGAAGGATGCAGAATTGAAGGAGATATCCTCTTAGATGGAAAGAGCGTGTTTAAAGGAATGGATGTCAATCTTTTAAGACGCCGTGTCGGTATGGTATTTCAGAAGCCAAATCCATTTCCAATGAGCATTTACGACAATATTGCGTATGGCCCTCGTACTCATGGAATCCGTTCAAAAGCAAAGCTTGATGATATTGTGGAAAAATCATTGAGAAATGCGGCAATCTGGGATGAATGTAAAGACAGATTAAAGAAAAGTGCACTTGGTATGTCCGGTGGACAGCAGCAGAGATTGTGCATTGCCAGAGCACTGGCAGTAGAGCCGGAAGTCCTTCTGATGGACGAACCGACTTCGGCACTGGACCCGATTTCTACATCTAAGATTGAAGACCTTGCACTGGAATTGAAAAAAGATTATACTATCGTTATGGTAACGCATAATATGCAACAGGCAGTACGTATATCGGATAACACTGCATTTTTCCTTCTTGGAGAAGTTGTAGAATACAATGAGACAGAAAAATTATTCTCTATTCCGTCAGATAAGAGAACAGAAGATTATATTACAGGGAGGTTTGGTTGATTTATGCGTAATCGATTTGACAGACAGTTACAATTATTGGAAGAAGAACTTACTCACATGGGTGAGCTTTGTGAGGTTGCTATCGCCAACGCAACAAATGCATTGACAGAAGGAGATTTGGAGCAGGCACAGGCAGTGATCGAAGCTGATGAAGAGATTGATCAGCTGGAAAAAGAGATTGAAGGTCTGTGTATGAAATTATTACTTCAGCAGCAGCCGGTAGCAAGAGATCTGCGTAGGATTTCAGCAGCGCTTAAGATGATCACAGATATGGAGAGAATCGGAGACCAGACTTCTGATATCGCAGAGATCGTAATCTCAACAAGAAGAAATACCCCAACGCAGCTGAAGAAGTTAAACGAGATGTCTGTAGCAGCAAGTAAGATGGTGCGTGACAGCGTGACAGCTTATGTTGAGAAGGACCTTGAGCTTGCAAGAAAAGTAATGCTTGAAGATGATACTGTAGACCAGTATTTTGATGAGATCCGCGAAGAGCTGATAGCATTCATCAAAGAAGAACAAGGAAACAAAGGTAAAGAGATTTTTGACTTGATCATGATCGCTAAATATTTGGAGCGAATTGGAGATCATGCAACTAATATTGCAGAGTGGGTTGAATTTTCTATTACAGGAAGCCATAGAAGCGGGGTTGCTTAGAGGGACGGGGGTGCTGGTTGGTGCCGGGGTGCCGGTTGGGGACGGGGTTTAGTGAGCCATTGGGGACGGGGTTTAGTGGCTTTTTTACAAAAGAGCCACTAAACCCCGTCCCCAATGGCTCACTAAACCCCGTCCCCACCGGCACCCCGGCACCCCCACCAGCACCCCCCTCAACAATCAAAAAAGAAGGGAGCTTGCGATGATTTATTGCGTAGAAGATGATGATAACATTCGCGAACTGGTAGTCTATACATTGGAATCAACAGGATTGGAAGCAAAAGGGTTTGCGGAGGGCAGATCCTTTTTGGAGGCTCTGGCGTTTGATACACCAGAGCTCGTTTTGCTGGATATCATGCTTCCGGGAGAAGACGGAATGCAGATCCTGCGTAGACTGAAAAGTTCGTCAAAAACAAAAGATATTCCGGTCATTATGGTGACTGCGAAGGGAACAGAATACGACAAGGTAATAGGACTTGATTCCGGAGCAGACGATTATGTGACAAAACCATTTGGCATGATGGAGCTTGTCTCAAGAATCAAAGCTGTCTTGCGTCGTACCGGAAGAACAAAGACAGTTACTTCTGAACTTGAGATAAATGGAGTGAGGATGGATCTGAAAAAACATGAAGTTACAGCAGATGGTAAGACAATTGTTCTGACATTAAAAGAATTTGAGCTGTTAGAGAAATTGATGAAGAATCAAAATATCGTGCTGACCAGAGACCAGCTTCTCACAGATATCTGGGGGTATGATTTTGATGGTGAGACAAGAACGGTAGACGTACATATTCGAACACTCAGACAGAAGCTTGGAGAGTACGGATCGATGATAGAAACAATTCGAGGAGTGGGATATCGCATTGGAGAAACGAATGAGAGATAAGATTCAAAAAAGTATGATTTTTATCTTGGCAATAACCATTATTATTTCATATGGATTTGTTTCCTTTTTTGTATATAATCAAAGTCTGGGGATTTTGGAAACAGATGTGTGCCAGGAAGCAAAGTATATTGAAAAAGCAATAGAGATTACCGGGACACAATATCTGGAAGAACTCGATGAAGTAGATGCAAGGACCCGCATCACAAGGATTGCACAAGACGGAAAGGTACTTTATGATTCCAGGGGTGATGAAAGTACACTTGATAATCACAAAGACCGAGTGGAAGTACGTGAAGCATTGAAAAATGGAGTCGGTGAGGATATCCGTATGTCTGATACCGTTGGAAAAGAACTCTATTATTATGCAGTCCTTTTAGATGATGGCACAGTCCTTCGTGTGGCAAGAAATATGGACAGTCTGATAAGCACGGCAATTCAGATATTTCCTGTGATGGCAGTGATCGCGGCAATCGTGCTTGCATTTGTATATATACTCGGCAGATGGCAGACAGCAAGACTCATTCGTCCGATCAATGAACTGGATATAGAGCATCCTCTGGATAATGAAATTTATGAGGAGCTGGATCCGCTTCTAGAGGCAATCGATAAACAGAACAAAGAAAAAGATGCAGTGGCAAATATGAGAAAAGAATTCTCGGCAAATGTTTCCCATGAGCTAAAGACACCGCTGACTTCAATATCCGGTTATGCAGAAATTATGAAAAATGGACTTGTAAAACCGGAAGATATCCAAAACTTTTCCGAGCGCATTTACAAAGAAGCAAGAAGGCTTATCACCCTTGTAGAAGATATCATCAAACTGTCAAAACTTGATGAAGAATCCGTAGAGTTAGAGAAAGAAGAAGTCAATCTGTATGATATGACGAGGGAAATCGTAAGCCGCCTTTCTATGCAGTCATCTGCAAAGCATGTCAGGATGATTTTGGAAGGAGAGTCAGTGACTTATACAGGTATCCGTCAGATATTAGATGAGATGATTTATAACATTTGCGAGAATGCAATAAAATACAATCGTCCCGGAGGAAGCGTGAGCATTTGGGTTGGTAATACACTGGAAGGTCCAAAGGTAAGCGTAACGGATACAGGAATCGGAATACCAGAGGAACATCTGGAGAGAGTTTTCGAAAGATTCTACAGGGTTGACAAAAGCCATTCCAAAGAAATCGGAGGAACAGGACTGGGGCTTTCTATTGTAAAACATGGAGCATTGCTTCATCAGGCAAAGGTATCCGTAGATAGTACAGTCGGGGAAGGAACACGGATTTCCATAGTGTTTTCTAAGAATAAATAAAATCAATTTGACAATTTACCATATCAAAGTTATAATAACGAAGAACAAGGGCGTTTTCTAAAGGTAGAGAACGCCCATTTTTCACTTTATAGGAAATTTGAAGCGGACTTGTCCGTTTCATTTCTAATATTGAAGTATGTTTGGAGGGTTCGATAATGCACAACTATACACGTGAAGATATTCTAAAAATGGTAGAGGAAGAAGATGTAGGGTTTATCCGTCTGCAATTTACAGACATTTATGGAACGATAAAAAACATGGCAATCACTGTCAGTCAGTTGGAAAAAGCACTGGATAACAGATGCGTATTTGATGGTTCATCGGTAGAAGGATTCGCAGAACTCGGTGAAGCAGATATGTATTTATATCCGGATCTGAATACATTTGAGATTTTTCCATGGAGGCCACAACAAGGAAAAGTTGCACGTATGATCTGTGATGTGCATTATCCGGATGGAAGACCATTTGAACTGGATCCGCGTTATATATTGAAGAAGGTTGTAAAAGAAGCTGAAGAAATGGGGTATACGCTCAAAGCAAGTCCGGAGTGCGAATTTTTCCTTTTCCACACAGACGAGGATGGAATTCCGACAACGATCACACATGAGCAGGGAAGCTCATTTGATGTAGGACCATTGGACCTTGGAGAAAATGCAAGACGAGACATGGTTTTGACATTGGAAGATATGGGATTTAACGTAGAAACATCACATCATGAGCTGGCTCCGGCACAGCATGAAATTGATTTTCATTATGACGATGCACTTTCAACGGCAGACAATATCGTTACATTTCGTATGGTAGTAAAAACCATTGCAAAGAGACATGGCCTGCATGCGACATTTATGCCGAAACCAAAAATCGAGACAGCCGGTTCAGGAATGCATATGAATCTGTCACTCTGGAAAGACGGCAAAAACATTTTCAGGGATGATACAGATAAAAATGGTATGAGTCAGGAAGGATATCAGTTTATGGGTGGAATTCTGGAACATATCAAGGCAATCACTTGCATTACCAATCCGACGGTTAATTCTTACAAGCGTTTTGTGCCGGGGTATGAAGCACCGGTCTATATTACCTGGTCAGGCAAATCACGTTCACCGCTTATCCGGATTCCGGCTATGCGAGGAGAACATACGAGACTGGAGCTTAGAAGTCCGGACCCTTCGGCAAATCCTTATCTGGCACTGGCTGTGCTTCTGGCAGCAGGTCTGGATGGAATTAAAAACAGCATCAAGCCGATGGGAAGCATAGATTTAAACGCACAGAAAATGACAGATGAGCAACGCGCTTCACTGCACATTGACATGCTGCCACAGAGCCTTCCGGAAGCTGTAAATGAACTGGAACAGGATTCATTTATCAAAGATGTGCTTGGAAGAGAATTATCAACAAAGATGATCGATTCGCATAAAAAAGCATATCATGAATATTGCATGCAAGTTACAGATTGGGAAATTGCAAATTATCTACACAAAATCTGATCCCGCTTTCAAAGGTAACAAAGTAGTACTGTTTTGTTTATTACAGTATGGGATGCAGGAGGTGTAGAATATGAACGAAATTATTGTAGCATTTCCTAAAAAAGAAATTGCAATTAATATTCGAAATATCCTTGTGCGTGGTGGGATTGATGTATATGGAGTATGCACGACTGGGGCGCAGGTGCTTCATATAGCAGATACATTGGATGAAGGAATCATAATCTGCGGATACCGTATGCAGGATATGATGTACACAGATATCCGAGAGTATCTTCCGAAAGAATTTGAAATATTGTTGGTGACATCTCCCGATAAATGGAGTGATGGGAGTGTACAGGGTGTTATCGGATTATCAATGCCGATAAAAGTACATGATTTAATAAATACGGTGGAAATGATGCTGCAAAATATGAGGAGGCGAAGGAAAAAACGTCATGAAGCTGCAAAACAGCGCAGTCCGGAAGAAAAAGCATTAATTGCGAAGGCAAAGTCTCTTTTGATGGAACGAAATAATATGACAGAAGAAGAGGCACATCGATATTTACAAAAAAGCAGTATGGATAGCGGGACCAATATGTTGGAAACCGCGCAGATGGTTTTAACAATTATGGATGAATAAGAGAGGTAACTGGTTATGGAATTTACAAAAATGCAAGGATTAGGCAATGATTATGTCTATGTAAATTGTTTTAAAGAAAAAATAGAAAACCCATCTGAGATGGCAGTCAAAGTAAGCGACCGCCATTTCGGAATCGGCTCAGACGGACTGATTTTGATCAAACCATCCGAAGTAGCTGATTTTGAAATGGAAATGTACAATGCAGACGGTTCACGTGGGGAAATGTGCGGAAATGGAATCCGATGTGTAGCAAAATATGTCTACGACTATGGTCTGACAGATAAAACAAGCATTTCAGTAGAGACGCTTGGCGGAATAAAATACCTTGACCTGACAGTAGAACATGGAAAAGTTACACTCGTAAAAGTCGATATGGGAACCCCGATTTTAAAACCGGAATTAATTCCAATCGTTGCAAAAGGCGAGACTGTGATCGACGAACCAATCATGGTTGGAGGGAAAGAATACCATATGACAGGAGTATCTATGGGAAATCCTCATGATGTGGTATTTATGGATGATATAAAAAATCTGGAAATAGAAAAGATAGGACCATTATTTGAAAATCATGAAAGATTTCCAAATCGAATAAATACAGAATTTGTAAATGTAATAGACCGTCATACAGCTCAAATGAGAGTATGGGAAAGAGGCTCGGGAGAAACACTGGCATGCGGAACAGGTGCCTGTGCAGTTGCAGTTGCCTGCATCTTAAATGGACTGACAGAAAATACTGTGACAGTAAAATTGTTAGGCGGGGACCTTCAAATTGAATGGGACCGCGAAAAAAATACTGTCTACATGACCGGCCCTGCAGAAGTCTCATTTGACGGAGTGTGGAAAGAAAAATAGGGAGGAACCCAATAATGTTTAAAGTAAATGAAAATTATTTAAAATTACCAGGAAGTTATCTGTTTTCAACAATAGGAAAAAAAGTTGCTGCATTTAGCGAGGCAAATCCGGATAAATCAATCATCCGACTTGGAATTGGTGATGTTACACAGCCACTTGCACCGGCAATCATCGATTCCCTTCATAAAGCAGTAGATGAAATGGCACATGCAGAGACATTTCACGGATATGCACCAGACCTCGGATACGAATTTTTAAGAAGTGCGATGGCAAAAAATGATTATCAGGCTCGCGGATGCGATATCGCAGCTGACGAAGTATTTATTTCTGACGGAGCAAAATGTGATTCCGGAAACATTCAGGAAATCTTTAGCATCGACAATAAAATCGCAGTGTGTGACCCGGTATATCCTGTATATGTGGATACAAATGTTATGGCAGGAAGAACAGGAGTCTATGATCCAACAAAGGAAACATGGAGTGATGTAATTTATATGCCATGTACTGAAGCGACAAACTTTGCACCAGAGCTTCCAAAAGAAACACCGGATATCATTTATCTTTGCTTTCCAAATAATCCGACAGGCTCTACAATCACAAAAGCACAGCTGCAGGAATGGGTTGACTATGCAAATAAAGTAGGTGCAGTTATCATCTATGATGCAGCTTATGAAGCATACATTTCAGAAGATGACGTGCCACATACAATCTACGAATGCGAAGGCGCAAGAACATGTGCGATCGAGCTTCGAAGCTTTTCAAAAAATGCCGGATTTACAGGAGTACGTCTTGGTGCAACTATTATTCCAAAAGATGTAAAATGCGGCGATGTGACATTACATTCACTGTGGGCAAGACGTCATGGAACAAAATATAACGGTGCTCCATACATTGTGCAGAGAGCCGGTGAAGCTGTATATTCTGAAGAAGGAAAGGCACAACTTAAAGCACAGATCGCATATTATATGAACAATGCAAAAGTAATTTCACAGGGATTAAAAGATGCAGGATATACTGTATCAGGCGGGGTAAATGCTCCATATATCTGGTTGAAAACACCGGACAATATGACTTCCTGGGAATTCTTTGATTATCTTCTTGAAAATGCAAATGTAGTCGGAACTCCGGGTTCAGGCTTTGGACCAAGCGGAGAAGGATACTTCAGACTGACTGCATTTGGAAGCTATGAAAATACAGTGGCTGCGATTGAGCGGATTAAGAAGATGTAGGTTGCTATTTAATTCACGAAGTGGCAATACGTTCCTTACAAAAAATTGATATAAGAATTCTTGCTCAGATTCCATGAGCGGGAGACACATAAGAGCGTAAATTTTTGCTAAAAGCAAATGAATTTTAACTCAAACTTGCTGCTATGCAGCTTCAAACACGTTCGTTCAAATCCATTAACGCAAAAATTTACGCTCTAAGTGTCACCAACGCTCATTTCATATTCGCTCGGATTTCTTATATCAATTTTTTTGTAAGTAATGTATTGGCTCAAGTTGAGAAGTAAATAGCAAGAAAGGATATTGGGGAAGATATCTGAGATAATGGATTTTGGGGAATTGAAGATGTACAATTTCGGTGGGGAGTATCTGCCAGTTATGGAAAGGGCAAGTTGAGGATGCACAATTTCTGCGGGGTGTATCCGCCAGTTATAGAAAGGGCAGGTTGAAGATGCGTAATTTCAATGGGAAGCATCTTCACGTTATAGAAAACGTGGGGTGCAGATGCAAAATTTGCAAAGGAAGCATCCTCAGGTTTTAGAAAAGGCAAGATGCAGATGCAATTGTACATGATAGGCAGGATTAAAAGTATCTGCAAGCTCAAAGAAGAGCAAGTTGCAGATTACATTGGTCAAGAAAAGAGCATCTGCAACAGCGAATATCAAGCCTTGCAGATACAACAATTACAAAAAAGTTATCTACAACAGCGAATATTAAGTCAGTGCAGATACAACGATTACCACAAAGATATCTACAACACTGAATAAGCGAGATGTGTAGATACATGAGGTGCCAGTGCTTGTCCAGTAAAGCTTTCTGCTTTTTAAATCATTAGATTTGCGATAACGTACTGAGAAAAAATATTGGATATGAATTTCTGTGAATACGAAGGAAGCGATTGGAAATACTAAAAGGCCAGAATTTTACGTTAGAGCTTAGGAACTTGCTGTTTGAGGGCACAGCCCGAGTTGCTGGTTTCTAAGTTCTGTTTTTAGTAATAATTCTGACCTTTATGTATTTCCCGCTGACGGAGTCTGAGCAGAAATTCATATCCAATATTTTCTCTCAGGGACGCTTATCCAACTTAATGAACTAAATAGCCATAAAAAACATAAAATTTCTCAAAACAACATTGAAGTTCCCCCATAATAGGTTATAATAAAACTATGATTTTAACCGGCGGGGAAAGGAGACTTATATGATGAAGACATTTTTTGAAGATTTAACAAAGAGACTTGGAGAGACAGCGGAACTCGTAGGTAATAAAGCGAATGAAGCAATGGAAGTTCAGAGATTGAAAAATCAGATTCGTACATTAGAGAGGAATAACGAAGATGATTTGGCAGAATTAGGAAGAGTCTTATACGAAAAGTTCCTAAACGGGGAAGAATTAGAAGCAGAAGAAGAGGCGCTGTGCGAGGCAATTCAAGATCGTGAAGAAAGTATTGAAGAATACAATGAACAGATTGTTGAACTTAGAGGCGATACAAATTGTGCGGCATGCGGCAAGAGTATTGCGAAAGGTATGGCATACTGTCCATATTGCGGAGAGAAGGTTTCAACAGATGTTCCGACAGATGCAGATTTTGTAGATGAAGAAGATATTGTTGTAGATGTTAAAGAGACTGTTGATGAAGTAAAAGAAGAACCAAGAGGAATGCAGGAAAAAGAAGATCTAGAAGACAAGCCACAAGTTCAGGCAGAAGAAGAGTTAAAAGAAGAGCCACAAGCTCAGGCAGAAGAAGATGTGACAGAATCACCGGAAGAATAGAGGTGAGAGGAGAATGGGAATCTTGGTATTAATCAGCGTGACAGCAGTGCTGGCTATGCTTGATATCACTATCAAATCCTGTATAGAGAACGGCATCACGAGAAAAGAAGAACGGGAAGCTTTTAAAGGGAAAGTAATTTTACGAAAAGTATATAATCGTGGGTTTGGATTGAATGTATTGCAGAACGATCCGGATACGGTAAAATATGTATCTTCTTTTGCTACGATAATTTTGACGATCACACAGCTGATTCAGCTGATGCGTAAAAAAGGAAGCAAGCCAAAGAAGATAGGTTTGTCACTTATGACAGCAGGGGCATGGAGTAATACATTTGACCGGTGGCTTCGCGGATATGTGATTGACTATATCGGATTTGAAAATGAAAATAAAAAAATCGAAAAGATTACATGGAATCTGGGAGATTTCTTTTTGATTGCAGGAGGAATTATTGTTTCTCTTGGTTCATTGCTTCATAAGAAGAAATAATAAAATATTGCTTCACAAGAAGATATAACAAAATGTTGCTTCATAGGAAGAGTTACAGGAAGAGAAGATATAATGAAGCAGACGAATACTTAACAGAAACAGAGGAAGAGATAGATGATACAGGATATCGCACCACATCAGTATAACAATGCATATAAGCCGGTGCCACCAAAGAAAGACAGCTTTGCTCTTTATTATGAAAAGAGAACGTGTCTGATGAAGAAAAGCGAAGAGGGGATGACATTTCCGACATTTGCAGATTTAGAACGATTGAACGAAGATATTTACGAGAATTACACATATTTATTTTCTATTGATGATAAGCCTTTTTATCTTGTAAAGGATATCAATCGTGAGAGGTTATCAGCTTACACTATGGAGAATACGGAAGTGTTTCGGACGATACAGCCGCGGTATCTGGCATTTGCCGGAATCACAGGATATCAGCTGTATTCCTGGTATCAAAGCCATAAGTTTTGCGGAAGATGTGGTTCGCCGACTCAAAAAGACGAGAAAGAGCGCATGCTTTATTGTGAAAAATGTGGTTCTATGGAATTTCCAAAAATCTGTCCGGCAACGATTATTGCTGTACGAGACGGGAATCGGCTTCTTCTTTCAAAGTATGCAGGAAGAACTTACAAAAAGTATGCTCTGCTTGCAGGATATACAGAGATTGGCGAGACGATAGAAGAAACGGTGAAGCGTGAGGTTATGGAAGAAGTTGGCTTGAAAGTAAAGAATATTCAATATTATAAAAGCCAGCCGTGGTCATTTTCGGATACATTATTGATGGGATTTTATTGCGATCTTGACGGAGAAGACAAGATTACATTAGATCAGGATGAACTTGCTTTGGCAGAATGGTTTGAGCGAGAAGATTTACCGGAGGTAACATCAGATGAAAGCTTAACAAATGAGATGATACAGATGTTTAAGCAGGGGGAAATATAATTTATATTGCCCGAGATTCTGATAATACTGAAAAGTATAAAAAGAAGAGCGTTTGCGGATTATAATTGATATGATTTGCAAATGATCTTCTTTTTTTCGGGAAAATAGATAAATAAAAATAGATGTAAGGTAGGGATTACACAATGAAAAGTAACTGGAATATAAAAAAAATTGCATACGATATTTTTATTGATATTGTCGGAGGCGTTTTAATCGGTCTTGGAATTTACAATTTTGCAGCAAATGCAGAATTTCCATTGGCAGGAGTATCAGGTCTTGCGTTAATTTTATATCGTTTGTTCAATATTCCAATCGGATGGGGAACAATTGCACTAAATATACCGATTGTAATTATATGTTTCAAGACATTAGGAAAAGAGTTTTTTGCACGTTCAATACGTTCACTTATTATTTCATCTTTAATCACAGACTATGTAGTTACATTACTTCCGGTTTATTCCGGTGACCGTATGCTTGCTGCATTATGTACAGGTATTTTTTCAGGGCTAGGCTATGCACTGATATTTATGAATCATTCTTCAACAGCGGGAATGGATTTCGTGTGTGTGGCAATCCATTCGAAGCACCCGCATATTTCATTGGGGAAAATTGTATTCTCAATCGACTGTGCAGTTGTATTATTAGGCGGAGCAATATTTAAAGACGTAGACGCCACGATTTATGGTTTGATCATTTCCTATTTTCTGACCGTTGTAATTGATAAGATCACATACGGCATCAATTCAGGTAAGATTGCATTGATTGTGACGGACGAAGGGCAAAAAGTAGCAAATATGATAGACGAACATGTAGGACGAGGCTCAACAATTTTAAGGGGATGCGGAAGCTATACAGGTACTGAAAAGGATATTGTAATGTGTGCAAGTAATAATAAGGAAATGTATGCGATTCGCGAAATGGCCAGAAAGGCTGATGAGAAAGCATTTGTGATTATAATGGAGTCCAATGAAGTACTTGGAGAAGGATTCAGAGAAGAAATTCAATAGGAGTGCCAGTTGGGGACGGGGTTTAATGGCTCTTTTTCTTGGGAAAAAGAGCCATTAAACTCCGTCCCCAACTGGCACTCCCAACCCAACCGACACTACCTGTTAATCCTGGTAAACAATTTTTCCGCGGCAGATAGTATATTTGATTTTTCCGTATAATTCTTTTCCGGTAAATGGACTGTTGGATGATTTGGATGCGTATTCTGTCGGTATCCATGTTTCATCTGGATTGAAAAGTACAAAATCGGCAGCAGCACCTTCTTCAATCGTGCCGTAAGGCAGATGATAAAGTCTGGCCGGATTGATTGTCATTTTCTCTAATAATTCCATCATAGTCAAGTGTCCCGGACGGACAAGTGATGTAATGCCAAGTGAAAGGGATGTTTCCAGTCCGATGATTCCACTAGGAGCTTCTGTCAATGGTTTTGCTTTTTCTTCGGCACTGTGAGGTGCATGGTCTGTTGCGATTAAATCGATCGTTCCGTCTTTTAAACCTTCGATGATTGCCAGACGGTCTGCTTCAGTACGAAGCGGCGGATTCATTTTTGCAAGCGTTCCATGCTCTAACAAGGCCTCATCGGTCAATGTGAAATGATGCGGTGTAGCTTCAGCGTGAAGTTTTGCACCTTGCGCCTTGAACATGCGGATTAGTTCAACAGAACGTCCGGAGCTGATGTGCTGGATAACAACGTCTGCACCGGAGCGAAGAGCAAGCATACAATCGCGGGCAACCAAAGACTCTTCAGCAATAGAAGGAGAGCCATATACACCCAGCTTTTCAGACACATCACCATGATTGATTCCGTTGTTCGTAATAAATGCAGGGTCTTCTTCGTGAAGGCTTATCGGAACATTCAAAGAGGCAGCTTCTTCCATAGCTTTATAGCAGAACGCAGCATTTTTTAAAGGAATACCATCATCAGTAAATCCACATGCTCCGGCTTCTTTTAACGCTTTCATATCAGTCAGAGTTTCACCCTTTAAAGAATGTGAAATAGAAGCAGCCTGATAAATACGAATATCTTCAGCCTTGGCACGCTGTAAAATGTCTTCAAGTACAGGAACATTATCTACAGTCGGAGAAGTATTTGCCATGCAGATAACAGTTGTAACTCCTCCATGTGCAGCAGAAAGCGAACCGGTATGGATATCTTCTTTGTAAGTGAATCCTGGGTCGCGGAAATGAATATGAGTATCGATCAGACCAGGCGCAATGACCAGTCCGGAAGCATCAATGACTTCTTCTGATTCCGATGGAGTAATCGACTCAGCAATTTTAATAATCTTATCATTTTCAATAAGAATGTCACCAGAAATAATTGTTTGTGTGGCAGGGTTCATAATTGTACCATCCTTAATAATCATGGGAAAAACCTCCTTAAAATTCATTGTATAATGTGAATATCTCTTTTCTTATCTCATAAATGTGTTGATAACATGAAGAACTCCGTCGTCATCATTCGAATGAGTAATAAAATCCGCATGCTCCTTTACAATTGGCTGAGCATTTTCCATAGCAACACCAAGTCCGGCGTATTCAATCATAGAAACATCATTGAAGCCGTCACCACAGCATATCATAGAGTTGGCGGTCAGACCGATACTGTTGAGCAATTTCTGCAGAGAGTTGGCCTTGTCAATTTTCTGTGGCATAATCTCTAAGAAAAATGGTTCCGAACGGTAAATATTTAAAAGTGAATGGAATTTACGCTTTAATTCTGGCATTAATTTCTCCAAAACAGTCGGTTCACCAGGGATCAGCAGCTTGTTTACCGGGAAATCCAAATATTCAACAAAATTGTCGACCTCTTTCACGGGCATTTTATTGATAAACATTTCTTTTTCCGTATATTCATTTACCTTAATTCCGGAAATGACACAATCATTCTCATAAGAAATAATATCCAGCCCCGGATAATTTTTGGTATATTCAAAAATCGGTGCAATAACTTCACGAGGCAGAGTTTTATTATAGACCGGTTTATTTGTTGCACAGTCAATAATGAGTGCTCCGTTAAAAGAAAGAATATAGCTTCCAAAACGGTCAAGTTCTAAATCTTTTGCTAGTGGCACAACACCACATGTCGGACGTCCGCTGGCAAGAACCACCTTTTTTCCGGCTTCCTGAATTTCTATAAGAGCCTGCTTTGTGGCAGGGGTGATTTCTTTCCTTGAATTTGTGAGGGTTCCGTCCAAATCAAGGACAAGCATTTCATACTTCATAAACAACTCCTAAATTAAAATTGATAGTACACGTATTCCATGAATATTTACAGTATAAAGGTACTGCTCACAGTACCTGCGACCAGCAACGCATCTCGCCATTTTAAATCGCCTTTGGCGATGGGCGAGATGCCGTTCAAGATAAAACGTGCATCCTCCGTGCCAATCAGCGTAGTGATTGACACGGGAGTGAACAATAACAGTATAAATTCTTTGAAAAATCTTGTCAATTGAATAGGAAAAATAGGCGAGACATGTTATTGTATTGAAAGATGAATAATATAGGTTAATAACTGCATATTTTCCGAATTTAGAAAAATGGGAAAATGGATTCAGAACAAGAAAGGAGTGTTGATTATGGTATGTATGATTTGTGGGGCAAATGCAGAAAAAGGATTTACTACAGATGTTACAGACATGGGGGATTGTCTGATAATTGTTAGAAATGTACCATGCTATAAATATGAGAAGTGTAATGAAGTACTATATACAGCGGACGTCGTTGCGCATTTAGAAAAAATTGTTGAAATGGCTAAGCAACTTATGCGGGAAGTTTCGATTATTGATTATGGAAAAGTGGCATAAAATAGAATATTTGTAAAATCTTGAAAAAATCTTAAAAAAGTACTTGCTTTTTCTTTCAGAGTCTGTTATATTAATGGAGTTGCAGATGATAAGCAACAAACTTAATAACTGATGCGGAATGGTGTAATTGGCAGCACAGCAGACTCTGACTCTGTTAGTAGGGGTTCAAGTCCCTTTTCCGTAGCTATGGTGTGTTACTGCACGGCAGGCATTAACCAGGCATGAATATTACGAGAGTATATTTGTGTGGGTTAATGTCTTTTTTGTTTATTATCAACATAAAAATAAAAACACTCTTTGATAACTAATAAAAAAAGACAATTCTCTCAAAATAATACAGAACGTGATATTTATGGATCTTAAAAAAGAACAAGAAGGAGAGAAATGTCATGAAAGACAAAATTTTTGGTGTCCTGCAGAGAGTGGGACGAAGCTTTATGCTTCCAATCGCGATTCTTCCGGTAGCAGGTTTATTGCTTGGACTTGGAAGCTCATTTACAAATGAAACAACAATCGCAACATACCATCTTCAAAAAGTGTTGGGAGACGGAACTGTGCTCCATGCCTTGCTGACAATTATGAATAAAGTCGGCAGTGCGATTTTTGATAACCTGCCACTGATCTTTGCGGTGGGTGTTGCAATTGGTATGGCAAAGAAAGAAAAAGAAGTTGCAGCATTATCTTCTATGATTGCATTCTTTGTTATGCATGTATCCATTAGCGCGATGCTCTCAATTAATGGAAAGATTCTTACAGATGGTTCAATTGCGAAAGATGTGCTGGAAGGAACAGTTGCATCAGTTTGTGGAATCCAGAGTCTGCAAATGGGTGTGTTTGGAGGAATTATTGTAGGTCTGGGTGTTGCGGCACTTCACAATCGATTTCATAAAATCGTATTGCCAAATGCATTATCATTTTTCGGCGGTTCAAGATTTGTGCCAATCATTTCTACAATCGTTTATATGTTTGTCGGAATATTAATGTATTTTGTATGGCCGGCAGTTCAGAATGGTATTTATGCACTGGGCGGACTTGTAACAGGAACAGGATATTTCGGAACACTGATTTTTGGTATTATCAAGAGAGCTTTGATTCCATTTGGACTGCACCATGTGTTCTATATGCCATTTTGGCAGACAGCAGTTGGTGGAACAATGGAAGTTGCAGGACAGATGGTTCAGGGAGGACAGAATATCTTCTTTGCACAGCTTGCAGATTCCGCTAATATCACACATTTTAGTGCCGATGCTACAAGATATTTCTCAGGAGAATTCATTTTCATGATATTCGGACTTCCGGGAGCAGCACTCGCTATGTATCGCTGTGCAAAACCGGAAAAGAAGAAACAGGCAGGCGGACTTTTATTATCTGCAGCACTTGCAAGTATGTTGACAGGTATTACAGAGCCAATTGAATTTTCTTTCTTATTTGTAGCTCCAATGTTATTTGCAGTACAGGTTGTATTGGCCGGAGCCGCTTATATGATCGCACATATGTTAAATATTGCGGTAGGTCTGACATTCTCAGGCGGATTTCTTGATTTGTTCTTGTTTGGTATTTTACAGGGAAATGCAAAGACAAGCTGGGTAAGAATCATCCCGGTTGGTATTATTTACTTTATCTTATATTATGTGATCTTTACATTTTTAATTAAAAAATTTGATCTGAAGACTCCGGGACGTGAGGACGATGATGTAGAGACAAAATTATATACAAAGGCCGATGTAAATGCCAGAAAAGAAGGTCAGAAAACTTCTGAGGCAGGATCAAAGGATGCTATCAGCGAGATGATCACAGAAGGTCTTGGCGGCAAGAAAAATATCAGTGATGTTGACTGTTGTGCAACAAGACTTCGTATTACGGTATACGATACAGAACGTGTAAATGATGAAATTTTGAAACAGACAGGTTCAAGAGGAATTGTGAAAAAAGGACAGGGGGTTCAGATTATTTACGGACCACATGTGACAGTAATCAAATCAAATCTGGAAGATTATCTGGAAACAGCACCTGACACATATGCAGAAACAACAGCTCAGGAAAATACAGAAACCAAAACAGAAGAAACAACAGTTTCAGAAAATGCGGAAAATGAAATAAAAGCAAAAAGCACAATCATCATTTCCAGCCCTATCACAGGAAATGCGGCTGACCTTTCAGCGGTACCTGACGAAGCATTTGCAGGACGTATGATGGGAGATGGAGCAGCAGTTACTCCAACGGATGCAATTATTACAGCACCGGAAGATGGAGAAGTGGCATTTGTATTTGATACAAAACACGCAATTGGATTTGAGACAGAAAGCGGTGTTGAACTTTTAATCCATGTAGGAGTTGATACAGTATCACTCAATGGAGAAGGTTTTGAGGTGTTTGTAGAAAATGGTCAGAAGGTGAAAAAGGGAGATGTGATGATGAAAATCAATATCCCATATCTGACTGAGCATGCCCCATCTTTATGCTCACCGGTATTATGTACAGATTTAGATGACAATCAGAAAATCCGTTTACTTGCTAAAGGCGAGATTAAAGCAGGAGAGCCGCTGTTTGCAATAGATCTATATTAGGCGATTTAAAATGATGAGATGTGTTGCTGTTTGCGAGTACTCATGAACAGCAGCTAATGATGTATCTGCCTCGGCCAAATTAGGCCGAGGTACTTTACATTTTGGCGAGATTTTGTTACGCTGTTTTTAGTCTTTAGGAAATGAAATGGTCAGGGGGAATATTTATATGTATCGGGTGAGTAAAGTACTCAATAACAATGGTGTTATCGCAATAGAGATGGAAGAAAATCAAGAGTATGTCCTGCTTGGAAAAGGAATTGGATTTGGGAAGAAAGTCAGTCAACGATTTGAAGCACCTTCTGACTGTACAAGATATTCATTGAAAAATGATACAGAACGAGGGAGTGCGGCATCGCTTGTTAAAAGTGTGGACCCTGTATTTTTGGAAATTGCAAATGAAGTACTCAAAGAAGCAGAGCATACTTTCGGAAATATTGACAAGAGAATCTTATTTCCGTTGGCAGACCATATATCCTTTGCAGTTGCACGGATGAAAAACGGAGAACAGATCAGTAATCCCCTGACAGGTGATATACATGCTCTATTTTATAAGGAATTTCAGGTCGCATCTGTATTGAAGAAGGTTTTATCAGACAGGATGCAGATAGAGATTGGAGACGATGAGATTGGCTATGTAGCCTTGCATGTCCATTCTGCGATAGAAGATGAGAAAGTATCAGTGGCAATGCAGATGGCACGAACCGTTCGTGAATGTGTAAGCATTATAGAGACAGAAACGGGCAAAAAAATTGATGTTATGACGCTGGATTATAATCGTTTGATGAATCATGTGAAATATATGGCGGCAAGACTTTTGCGCGGTGAAGAACTTAAGGTTAATATCAATGATTATATAGAAATAAAATTCCCAAAAGCATTTGCAATTGCGACAACAGTCTGTGACCATTTGGGTGAGAATATCGGCGTTCAGCCGGGTGAACGAGAAATCGGATATCTGGCGATGCATATTGAGAGAGTATACAATTCCGGTGAAAATAACTAAAAATCCTCGCTTATTAATTGACAATATATGCAAAATGTGATAATCTGAAAAAAATTAGAGAAGCTAAAAAAGAGTTTGGCAACCTTTCCTGAAAAGGCTGACAAGCTCTTTTTTAAAATTAATTTTTTTTACTGTGCGATTAGTAAAAAAAAAATAAACGATATATTAAAAGGGGAATAATTATGAAATTAATGAAGACAAAGGATGCAGTAGGCCAGATTTTATGCCATGATATCACACAGATCATCAAAGGCGTAACAAAAGATGCTGTATTTCGCAAAGGGCATATTATCCGGGAAGAAGACGTTCCGGTATTGTTAAGTGTCGGAAAGGACCACATTTATATCTGGGAGAATAATGAAAATATGCTTCATGAAAATGATGCAGCATTGGTACTTTATGACATGTGTAAGAATGATAACATGTCTCCATCTCAGATTAAAGAAGGAAAGATTGAACTGATTGCAGAATGTGATGGCGTATTAAAAGTAGATACAGAAAAATTAAATCGCATTAACAGTCTCGGTGAAATGATGATTGCCAGCAGACATGGCAATTTCCCGGTGAAGAAAGGCGATAAGCTTGCAGGAATGCGTATTATTCCTCTTGTGATCGAGAAAGAAAAGATGGAGAGAGCAAAAGAAGCTGGCGGTGAGGGACAGATTTTCGAGCTGCGTAAATATTTACACAAAAAAGTTGGAATCGTAACGACTGGAAACGAAGTGTATCATGGCCGAATCGAAGATACATTTACACCGGTTATCAAAGAAAAATTAGCAGAATTTGATACCGAGATCATCGGGCATCGTGTAAGTGACGATAACCCGGAGCGTATTACAGGTTATATCCGCGAATTGCTCGATGAAGGTGCAGACATGATTATCTGTACGGGTGGAATGAGCGTAGATCCAGACGATAAGACACCGTTGGCAATCCGTAATTCAGGTGCAAAGGTCGAGACTTACGGAGCACCGGTATTACCGGGAGCAATGTTCTTGCTTTCCTATTATAATGAGACAATTCCTGTACTTGGACTTCCGGGATGCGTAATGTATGCAAAGCGAACAATATTTGACCTTGTATTACCAAGACTGATGACAGGCGAGAAAGTAACAAAAGAAGATATTGACACACTTGGCGAAGGTGGATTGTGTCTGTCTTGCCCGGTCTGTACATTTCCAAATTGCGGATTCGGAAAATAAAGGAAATGCAGGCAAGTAAGAAGCAGGCTGGCAACATGAAAACAAGAGATGTGTAGAAGGGGAAGGACAATGATTGACGGATATGGACGAACAATTGAATACATGAGAATATCCATTACTGACCGTTGCAATCTTCGTTGCCGATACTGTATGCCGGATGGGGTTGATCTGGTGTCAATGTCAGACCTTCTTTCTTTTGAAGAAATAGAAGAAATTTGCTGTGCGGCGGCAGAATTGGGGATTAAAAAAATAAAAATTACCGGTGGCGAGCCGTTGGTACGTAGGGGATGTACTGCACTCATAGGCCGAATAAAACAAATACCGGGAATTGAAGAGGTGACACTGACGACGAATGGAGTACTTTTGGCACAGCATATGTCAGAGCTTTGCGAAAATGGGCTGGATGCGGTGAATATCAGTCTTGATACGTTGAGCAGATGTAATTATGAAGAAATTACAGGAAAAGATAAATTAGAGCATGTGTTAGAGGGAATTCAGGCAGCGGTAGAAGCCGGGATACGGGTTAAGATTAACAGCGTATTGCAAAAAGAGCTAAACGATGCGGAATGGGGGCAGTTGATCGGCTTGGCGAAAGACCAGCCAATTGATGTACGTTTTATCGAGATGATGCCAATTGGTTATGGGAAACAATTTGAAACAATATATAATGAAGATATCCAGAAAAAAATCAGGGAAATATATCCGGATTTAGAAGAGGATACAAGAGTTCATGGAAATGGACCGGCAACATATTATCACATACCGGGATTTAAAGGAAGTATCGGATTTATCAGTGCGATACATGGAAAATTTTGTGATAAATGCAACAGAATACGTCTGACATCACAGGGGATGATTAAGCCGTGTTTATGTTATGGAAAATCTTATAATCTAAAAGAAATCCTAAGAGATTCCGGAGAAAAAATCGGAACAGAAGATATGAAGAGAATGTTGAAGCAAAGATTAGAGACAGCAATATTAGAAAAACCAGAACAACATTGTTTTGAGCATTTGGATGATATTACAGAAAAGAAAGATATGATACAAATAGGTGGTTGAAAATGGGAAAGATAATTGCAATTTGCATTAGTGAAAAAAAAGGAACGCAGAAGCACAGTATTGAATCTGCAGTCTTAAAAGAAAACTGGGGAATTGAAGGCGATGCACATGCAGGGAAATGGCATCGTCAGGTAAGCCTGCTTTCATTCGAAAAGTTTGATGAGTTCCAGAAAAAAGGTGCAGAAATTGATTACGGTGCCTTTGGAGAAAATATTCTTGTAGAAGGATTTGATCTTCGAACAATTCCGGTTGGAACAAGATTTCAGATAGGAGAAGCAATTTTAGAGTTAACACAGATAGGAAAAGATTGCCATAGTCACTGTGAAATTTACAAAAAGATGGGCGATTGTATCATGCCACGTGAAGGCGTATTTACAGAAATTATAAAAGGCGGCGTGATAAAACCAGGTGATGAAGTCATTCAGTTACCACTGCCAAAAGACAGACCATTTACCGCAGCGATTGTTACATTAAGTGATAAAGGTTATGCAGGAGACCGTGAAGATAAAAGCGGTCCGATGATTCAGCAGATATTAGAAGAATGTACAGACTCTAAATATCAGATTATAGAAAAAATGATTTTGCCGGATGAAAAAGCAAAGATAGAAAGACAGCTTTGCAGACTGGCAGACCAAAGACAAATCAATGTAGTATTTACAACAGGTGGAACCGGATTCGCAGAAAGAGACGTAACACCAGAAGCAACAATCGCTGTCTGCGACAAGATGGCACCGGGTATTGCTGAGGCAATGAGACACTATTCCTTAAGCATTACAAATCGCGCAATGCTTAGCAGAGCCGTAGCCGGAATCAGAAAGAAAACATTGATCATCAACCTGCCGGGAAGTCCAAAAGCAGTAAAAGAGAGCTTAGAATACATCCTTCCGGCACTGGGGCATGGTCTTGGAATCCTTCGCGGAACAGATGGAGAATGCGGTAACGCTTAGCGAGGTACTTTCGAGCCGCTGTTCGGAGTGTTACCGCGTGAAGAACGCTTAGCGAGGTCTGAATAGAATGATTGTAAATAGAAGCAGCGCCCTAACTGCTTTCTATTTTGCATAGCGAATGGTTTAGAAAAAACATTCGCGTGCAACAAATATTTACACAAAGTCATCAAGGAGGAACAGGATGAAAAAAAGAATTTTAGCAATGATGCTTGCGTCAGCAATGGTAGCAGGAATTGTAGGATGTGGCGGAAGCTCAGATTCGAAAGATACGAAAGAAGAAATAAAAACAGAAGAGACAGCAAAAACAGATGATGCCGAAGAAACCGAAATCCAGGTATTTATCGCAGCCAGCTTAAACACAGTTATGACAGGGCTTGCAGAAGAATACAACAAAGAACATCCAGAAGTAAAAATTACATACAACGCAGACAGTTCAGGAACACTGCTGACACAGATTGAAGAAGGTTACGAATGTGATATTTTCTTCTCAGCAGCTCAGAAACAGATGGACCAGCTGGAAAAAGACGGACTTGTAGTAGACAAAACTCGTGCAAATGTTGTAAATAACCAGGTAGTTGTAGTATCATTAAAAGATAGTGGTACAAAGGTCACAGGACTTGAGAACTTAAACGAAGCAAGCAGCATCGCTCTGGCAGGCGGAAGCGTTCCGGTTGGCAAATATACTCGTCAGGCACTTGTAAACATTGGAACATTAAATAAAGTAGATGATGTATCAACAATCACAACACAGGAAATTTCAGATGCTTTAGGTGGAGTCGAGATCAGCGAGCAGGATAACGTAAGTAAAGTACTTGCAGCAGTTGTAGAAGGTTCTTGCGAAGTAGGAACAACATATTTCTCAGATACATATGGATATGAAGACAAACTGGATATCCTTCAGAAAGTAAGCTACGATCTGACAGGAAATGTAATTTATCCAATCGCACGCGTTTGGAATGACGAAGCCGATGAAGTACAAAACAAAGCAGCCGATGATTTTATCAAATTTATTACATCAGATGCAGCAAAAGCAGTATTTGATTCATACTATTTCGATACAAACGTAGAATAAGCAGTATATTTCGCTCAGAAGAATAAACAAAAATCAGAAACAGAGGGCATTTGCTGATAGCGGATACTCATCAGAAAGGGAAAACATGGAAGCAGTGATAGAGGTCATTAAGACATTAGACTGGAGTCCGTTATGGATTTCATTAAAAACAGGAATTGTAGCAACGATATTCTCCTTCTTTTTAGGTATTTTTGCTGCACGCAAAATTGTAAAAGCATCGCCTGGAGTAAAAGCAGTGCTGGATGGCATCCTGACGCTTCCGATGGTTTTGCCTCCGACAGTAGCAGGATTTTTCCTGCTACTTATATTTAGCAGACGTCGTCCGTTTGGAATCTTCTTATATGAAACGTTTGATATTAAGGTTGTTCAGAGCTGGCTTGGCTGCATAATTGCAGCGACAGTGATTGCATTTCCATTGATGTATCGAAATGCAAGAGCGGCCTTTGAACAAATCGATGTAAATCTTGTTTATGCAGGAAGAACACTTGGAATGTCCGATTTAAAAATATTTTGGAGAGTAGTCATCCCGACTGCCGGACCGGGAATTGCATCCGGAACAATCCTTACATTTGCAAGGGCACTTGGCGAATACGGTGCAACATCGATGCTTGCCGGAAATATTCCCGGAAAGACAGGAACCATTTCACAGAAGATTGCAATGGTCATTCAAGACGGAGATTACCTGACAGCCGGAGTGTGGGTTGCAATTGTGATGGCAATCGCATTTGGAATTGTTGTGTTAATGAATATATTTGCAGGCAAGAAAATGAAACAAGTCAAACGCTGGTAAATCCAAGTGAAAAATAAAACAGACGAAACGCTAATAAAAAGGAGACAAAAAAATGGCAATAAGTGTAGATGTCCAGAAAAAGCTCGGAGAGTTTGAGCTGAATGTAAAGTTTGAAAGCGCATCAAAAAGAATTGGGATTCTGGGCGCTTCCGGATGCGGAAAAAGTATGACATTGAAAAGTATTGCCGGGATTGAAACTCCGACAGAAGGGAAAATCCAGATTGGCGAACATGTACTGTTTGATTCAAAAAATAAAGTGAATTTAAAGCCACAGAAAAGAAAAATAGGATATTTATTTCAAAACTATGCATTATTTCCGACGATGACGATAGCTCAAAATATTGCGGCGGGATTAAAAGGAAGTAAGCAGGAAAAAGAAAAACGAGTCAGGGAGATGGCAGAAAAATTTCAGATACAGGAATTATTAAAACGTCTGCCCGGACAACTTTCAGGAGGACAGCAACAAAGGGTTGCGCTGGCAAGAATTATGGCATACAGCCCGGATGTGATATTGTTAGACGAACCATTTTCTGCATTGGATGTATTTTTGAAAGACCATTTGCAACAGGAACTCGAAGAGCTGTTGAAGGATTACGAAGGAACAGTAATTATGGTTTCTCATAGCCGCGACGAAGTATATCGCTTTTGTGAAGAACTGCTGATTTTGGATCAGGGAAGCGTAATCACAGCCGGAAAGACAAAAGAAATCTTTAGTAACCCTCAATATCGCGCAGCAGCAAAATTGACCGGATGTAAAAACTTTGCTGAAATGCAATATACAGAATCTCCAAATAAAATTATTTTGCCGGATTGGGGAGTTACATTACAGCTGAAAAAGGAAGTGCCAAAAGGGTGTACCTGCATCGGGTACCGTGCACATGATTTTGTGCCGGTATGGGGAGAAAAACAAGAAAATTGTATAGAGGTACGATTAAAAAGCATGTCAGAGCTTCCGTTTGAAAATCAGTATTATTTAAATCCTGCAAATCCGAAGACACCTTCTATCTGCTGGTTTGTACAGAGAGAGAAGGAAAATGTAGTTGAGACAAATGGTTTGCCAGAGCATCTTCAGATTGTAGAAGAAAGATTAATGTTTCTAAAATAATATTTTTAATACAAAAAGAAATAAAAAGTTCTCTATTGGAAAGCGTGAAAACCATTTTCCGAAAGAGAACTTTTTGTATAGAATGGATAGGTAATATGAATTGTTATAGTTCATCTAACATCATCTCAAAAACATCTTGTGGGACCGGCTTGGAATAATAATATCCTTGTATAAAATCACAGTTCACAGATTTTAAGAAGTTTACCTGCTCGTCTGTTTCAGCACCTTCGGCAATGACCTTGATGCCAAGTTCATGAGACATGGAAATGATGGTGCGCAGGACAGCTTCAATTTTTGGATTCTTCCCAATAGAACGTACAAATTCCATATCCAGTTTTAAAATGTTAAAATCATAGTCTGTGATTGTGCTGAAAGAAGAAAATCCGCTTCCAAAGTCATCTAATAAAATGCGTACATTTTGATTCTGAATCTTTCTCAAAGGATGCAAATCCAGATTGTTAATAGAAATATAAGCACTTTCAGTAAGCTCTAACATCTTATTTGAACAAAGAAATTCGTCGTTTGAAAACTCAGCTACAAGTGCATTTAACATATCAGGATCATAAAAATCCATCCGTGAAATATTCATAGAGATCGGAACTACCTTTTTACCGGCATCCTGACGCCGGTGCAGAAAGAGTGAAATCATGTCAGATACAAATTTATCTAATACCGAAATATGCCCATTTTTTTCAAGCGTAGGAATGAAAACGTCTGGGGAAATCATCCCTTTCTCCGGGTGAATCCAGCGAATCAGAGCTTCTGCGCCGACAATCTTATCTGTTGCAGCACTAAAGATTGGCTGATAGTACACCTGCAATTCATTATTTTCCAAAGCCTGTCCGATATTGCGTCGAATCTGGGACTGTGCCATATAGATTTCCTTCATCTTCAAATCATAGATGGCATAAGGCTGTAAATATTCGTTCTCAATATGCTGACATGCCAGATGGGCACGATCACACATTCCATTTACAGAAACATGCCGGTCATGAATATGATAAATACCACATTTCGCAAAAATAAGAATATTTTTATCATGATATGTGAAGGATTGCTTTAAAAGCTTTGTTAATTGTTCATAATCCAGATATTTACGTTCTATAAGACAGACAAAATGATCGGAAGTCAGCCTTGCAGCAGCAATTGGCTTCAAGAAGCAATTCCGAAGCTTATTATGAAAATGATGGAGAAACGCATCGCCACCCTCAAATCCAAGAATCTCATTCAATGCTTTAAATTCCTTAAAGTCAATAAAAAGAAGAGAAAACTTGTCATTGTGAGGGTCATTTTTAATAATATTCGAAACGACGTGGTAAAATCCAACACGATTCAAATCGCCGGTTAAAAAATCCTGATAAGCAAGATAGCTGATATCCTGGATTGTGCTTAAAACAAGCTGTTGTTCTTTATCAAAATAAACAAAATTGTAGCGTACAATCAGCTCTTTATTATTTTTAACATGATGCAGGGTATAACAGTAATTGCCCTGTGTGTCCAAAGCGTGTTTGACCTTTGTCAGAGGACTATGAGAATCAAAATAATCATAATCTGCCGGGGAAATATGAAGACGCTTCATCAATTCACAAATCCGTTCATAAGAATCAGTGGAAGTAAGAAAATCTTCACCGGACTTAGCATCAAGACGACATCTGCTGATCGTATGATGATTAAGGTCAATTAAACCGACAAAAGAATATTCGCTTTGATACAAAAGTTCTGGAACACGCGTAGCGGCAATTTTTTTCAAATCGTTCCGGTTAGGATTGAGTGTTTTCATGATAGATATTCCCCCTATACTCTGATTTTGAGAATAAAAATGAGTTACGATTTACAGAGTAGCTGTAAAATTAGAACTATTAATTTATTATAACCTAGATTTAACTGAAATTATATATGTCTTTTTGACTATCTTTTTATATCTTCTTAAATGTCCGCAAAGCCTTATTTTATCGGCTCTACGGGCATTTTTCTTTTGTGGTAAACCTCACATATCTAGGTCTATCTTCTTATATTTTCTCTATCAAACGTGGTTAAAATCGTGGTAAATACTTCTATGCAATTAGACGCTGAACCTCTGATTTTGCGGTATCTATGGACGCATGAGCGTACCAATTCATTGTGATACTAATGTTTGAATGCCCCATGATATACTGTAAATCTTTTGGGTTCATGTTCTTGCTTGCCAGCCTTGTGCAGAACGTATGGCGTAGCGTATGCGGTGTGATATGTGGCAAGGGATTGTCCTTGTGGTGCTTGTTGTATTTCTTTACCATACGGATAAATAAGGCGTTATAATCAATCGCAACTTTGGGCTTGCCTTTATGATTGACAAACAGAAAATTGCTCCGTCCGTCTATCACAAATGGTTCTGCCTTTGGGCGTTTTTTCATAACCCGTTGAAATGCCTGTATCGTTTCTCTGCTTAATGGTACTTGCCTTATTCCGCTTTTCGTCTTAGGCGTTTCAATATAATAGCCTTGTTCCTTGCTCTTTAGTAACTGGTGGTCGATAATCACAACTTCATTCTTGAAATCAATATCGGCTACTGTCAGTCCGCACAGTTCCGAGATACGAAGTCCTGTTTTTAACAGTATCAGCACATCATCATAATGCTTGTGATACACATTGTCCGTCTTAATAAATGACAATAAGGCTTGTTCCTGTTCCTCTGTCAATGCGACTTTCTCTTTGGTATCATTTTCTAGGACTTCATTTAACTTGAAATCAAAAGGGTTCTTCCTTACGCAATCGTCTTGTATAGCGATATAGAATGACGCTTTTAACGAGCGTTTATGGTTGTTAATGGTATTGTAGGAAAAGCCTTTGTCTTTCATGCGTAATGCCCATTCCTTAGCGTCAGAGGGCTTGATTGTATCAATGCTCCTAGCACCTAACTTATCCTCTTTCAATAACCGCATGAGTTGTTCCCGTTGTTTCATTGTGCTTTTCTTCACATTTGCCCTCTGTGCGTTCTGTTTGGCATAGAGTTGGCAAAGCGTCATTTTCTTGCCTGTGCTGTCGATACCGTCCTCAATATCCCGTCTTATCTGCTGTTCCAGTTCTCGAAGTGAGGGTTTTTCCCGTTTTCCCTTTGGTGTCGGGTCTGTGGGTGTCAATCTCCAAGCATACACATATTTTGTGTTTCCAAATGCGTCCACATATTTATATAAGTATTTTCCGTCTGTTCGTTGGCTCTCTCCAGTATGCAGGATACGTCCTTTGTTATCCCGTCTTTTTTCTTTCATGCTGTCTGCTCCTTTCCTTGTTGGAAAGAGCCTTGATATGACTTGTGTTCATCATAACACATACAAGGCTCATTTGCACTAGATAGCGTCCAATTTGTCAATGACCTGTTCAAACTGTCGGCGTTTAATCTGTATGCGGTTGCCATTCATAATGAGCCAGCCAGCGTCCTTGTTTTCCTCTGCCAATCGTCTTAACTTGTTTTCTCCGATACGGAAATACTTTGACGCTTCTTCAATGGTAAGGGTGTATTTTTCCCATACGGGAATATCGTTGTTATTCATCAGATACCCCCTTTCCCATGTTTCGTGTCATACTGGATATAGGGGATAAGGTCGGTGCGGTTTATCCTCTGTAAATGGGCGGTTAATTTACTGGAAAGGGAATTGCTGTATCTTGCCTTATCAAGCATAGTTCCTACTTTTTCCAGTCCACCTAATGCGTCATGTTCTTCTAAGAAATAAAAACTTTTGACAGCGGAAATCACGCCACCCTCTGTGAGCCATTGCTGTGTTTCCTCAAGGGAATTTTGCTGTTTTGGTACTTGCAGTTTCAAGACTTCCACAGCCCCTAAAAAGCGTTCCCAAAACCGACACGTTTTCCATCTGCTCTTATTACTTTCGTTTCTGTTTGGCACGACAAAGCGTAGGTTGTTTGCCAATAGCCCGAAAGCCAGTTCTCCAAGTTCCAGCGGTCTGTCCTTAAATGTCATGGCAAAAACATGAGCCTTATCATCACGCAGTTGCATTTCTGTTCGTTTCCAACTGCCGACTTCCTCAAGCGTCTTATTATGTTTTGAACAGACTTCCTTATCCTTATCATAAAAGCGGTAGGATAATCCAGATTTTCCAGCACCGATATAAACAGTCTTTGCGGTGTCGAAATCGTCAAACTTGCTTTCATCAAAGTGGTAGCCATCACTATTGGAGATAAATTCCTCTTTTTCGCATTTCTTCTTTATCTGCTCTATGGTAAAGAATGGCTTTTCGTTCCTATCATCAATGGCAATATCAAGTCTTGTGAAATGGAAGTTATCCAGTCCGTATCTTCGCTCGCAACGTCGGAACATATCCCCAAAGGTATAATTCCTACTGTCGAGAATACGGAAAATATCATCACAACCTCTGCCAGTCATAACAAGATAACAGCCTAACCCTTGTGGGTTGTCCTCTGTTTTTCTTGCGTCCCCCGATACATAAATATCTCCAATCTGCCAGCGTGCTTGATAGGTCTTGAATTTAACGCTTGCCGAATAGACATTGAAAATGTCAGTCGGTAAACCTAAAATGTGCATGATAACATCTTCTGCGGTTGCAGTATCAAATACAATGCTGATGTAATCAATCTTAACGGATAAATTTTTGTGTGTAGTTATAGTGCATTACTCCTTTCGTATGCCCCGTTTTTTGCGGGGTAAAAATTGTGTTTTTTCCTTTATTTATCACAGTTTCTAGGTACTATGACATGTATGCGCAGGGCGGTGTTACATATACGCCCTTTACGAACGCCTAAAGGCGTTCCCTTTCCAAAAGGAACTGTCTGTCCGAACACGTCTGGGGGACGTGCCCCGTCCAGCCAGCCCCTTTTGGAAACCACTATTTTCGGTCTGACAGTCCATGCTTATTCATGCTATCAAAATGAAAATATATCTTCTCTATGCTTACTCAAGCGTGTGATTGACCCTAGCGTGCTTAATCACTCCATCTGATACGATAATAACGCCATTAGAATTACTTGTCAAGAAGTTTTTGTTGACTTTTGGATATATATTAAGTATGATATGCTTATAAATACCAAGAGAAGCAACGAAAGGAGCGGTTATACTAAGTTATGGAGCATTATGAAAAGAAAATCAGTTTCTTAGGAGAAAACATACAGACCATAAGAAAACACAGAGGAATGAAACAACAGGAACTTGCGGACAAAATCGGTATCAATATGCAGAGCCTTTCCAAGATTGAACGTGGTGTGAATTATCCTACCTTTGATACGCTGGAAAAGATAATGGACGTGCTGGGTGTAACGCCCAATGAATTATTGTCGGGAGAATGGAAGTATATCGACCATACCGAGCCATATATTATGGATATTATCAAACGGGAACAGGACTTCAATGTTTCCTTAGATTATCTGTCTGAAAATGAATTCTTTGATAATGAAAACGAATACAAATTCTACATGGAAACCATATTGATTAGATACATCAGCAATTATCTTTCTAATGAGGTTGTAGAAATTGAAGAACTTATGGAAATCAAACAGTTAATACAGCGTCAAAAAATAGAACGTATGATGAAAGTACACAAGGAAATGCGAGGGTTAGACCGATACAGAGAACAACCAAAAGAATACAAATATCACAACCCTTATGATGATTGGATATTCCGTCAACTTGCAGATATTGACAACAGAAAAAACATTCCTAATACTTCTCCACAAGTAGACTTTAATGAGGGAGATTATGAAGATTATCTAAAGGCGAAATGGAACAGAGGTTTTTAATTTCCTCTTGCATGGAAGATACAGCAAACAAAAAGCCCAGTAAAGAGTGCAAAGCACCACCAATGGTGGCAAGGCTCTTGACAGGGCTTTTTCTTTTCTGTGATTGGTAATCAAGAGGAAGAAAGGAAAAGTGTGCATTTTCAATGCAGAAAATATTTAAAGGGTATGCTGATTTTTATTGTGGTGGATATATGGAACTGTTATAATATGAGTATGAAGAAAGCGACAAATTGTTAAGGAAACAATCGGAGTTGTTGTAAACGAAAAAGCAGTCTTGCGGTTTTATCAAACTGCCCTTTCGTTTACATCAATTTCGATTTTTCCTTGGTGAACAAAGTCGCGTCCCTTTCGCC
>NZ_RBZR01000015.1:0-76025 GCF_003628495.1 Ruminococcus sp. B05
ACGCGGCGTCGCTGCATCAGGGTTTCCCCCATTGTGCAATATTCCCCACTGCTGCCTCCCGTAGGAGTTTGGGCCGTGTCTCAGTCCCAATGTGGCCGGTCGCCCTCTCAGGCCGGCTACTGATCGTTGCCTTGGTAGGCCGTTACCCCACCAACCAGCTAATCAGACGCGGGTCCATCTCATACCACCGGAGTTTTTACCCCTGCACCATGCGGTGCTGTGGTCTTATGCGGTATTAGCAGTCATTTCTAACTGTTATCCCCCTGTATGAGGCAGGTTACCCACGCGTTACTCACCCGTCCGCCGCTCAGTCACAATACTCGTCATTCCGAAGAAATCCAAGTAAAGTGCTTCGCTCGACTTGCATGTGTTAAGCACGCCGCCAGCGTTCATCCTGAGCCAGGATCAAACTCTCGTTAAAAGTGTTTGTTCTAGTCAAGATTAACTCTAGCTAATCTATCCTTTTACTGTTGTTTGGTTTGTTATAAACCATTCTTAAAAATGTTTCTCTTAAAGAAATTTTCAAGGATCTGTTGTCTATTGTTTAGTTATCAATGTTCTTTGTTTTGTTGTCGTCTCAAGCGACAGCTTTAATAGATTATCACATCTTTTGTCGTTTGTCAACAACTTTTTTATTTTTCTTTGTCGCTTCAAGTCACTCTCTCGATGTCTCGTTTGCGACAGCTAAGATAGAATACCATGTTTTTTCTCTCTTGTCAACAACTTTTTTGATGTTTTCAAGTCTGATATTCTTTCGATGCATTGTCTTGCATCAAACGGAGAAAGAGGGATTTGAACCCTCGCGCCGGTCACCCGACCTACACCCTTAGCAGGGGCGCCTCTTCAGCCTCTTGAGTATTTCTCCTAGTACTGAATAACACCTATATACCAATAGGATTATTTAGTTCAACGCAACAGCGCAGAATTTATTATATAAGAGAATCCTGCACTTGTCAACGTCTTTTTCAAATTTTTTTACTTCATTTTTGCATTAATTTTATTTTTGTCTATTTTTCAACACAATACTGTTTAATAGCTGTTTCATAAAGATTATTACCCTCGCTGTCAATTACTACTATAACAGGGAAATTTTCTACTGTTAATTTACGAATAGCCTCTGTTCCAAGATCTTCATACGCAACAACTTCTGAACTCGTAATACATTTTGATAATAATGCTCCTGCTCCTCCAACTGCTGCAAAGTATACTGCATCATTTCTCACAATTGCATCAATTACAGCTTGTGAACGTTTTCCTTTTCCTATCATTGCACCTTGTCCAAGATCTAATAGCTGCGGTGCATACTTGTCCATACGGCTTGCTGTTGTCGGACCCGCTGAACCAATTGGTCTGCCTTCTCTTGCTGGAGACGGTCCCATATAATAGATTATCTGTTCTTTAATATCTATTGGTAAGTCTTCACCCTTTTCAAGGATTTCATACATTCTTTTATGTGCAGCATCACGTGCAGTATAGATTGTTCCTGTTATGTATACATAATCTCCTGCTTTTAATGTTCTTGCTACTTCTTTTGTAATCGGAGCTGTTATATGTTTATCCATTTTTATATCCTTTCTCTTTATCTATGAAAATATTAAATTTCCCGGATTGCATGTCTGTTTACGTGACAACAAATATTTACCCCGACCGGAAGTCCTGCTATATGAGTCGGATATGTATTGATATTAACAGCCAATGCTGTCGTTGTACCGCCAAGTCCTCCTGGTCCGATTCCCAGGCCATTGATTTTCTCCAATACTTCTTCTTCCATTTCTTTAACATATGGAATATCTGAATGTGTTCCTACTTCACGAGTCAGTGCTTCTTTTGCCATCAATGCACATTTTTCAAATGTGCCACCGATACCAACACCAACTACCATTGGCGGGCACGCATTTGGTCCAGCATCTTTCACAGCTGTAAGAATTGCCTCTTTCACTCCTTCAATTCCCTCTGCCGGTTTCAGCATGAACACTCGGCTCATATTCTCACTTCCAAATCCTTTTGGTGCGACTTTAATTTTTACCTTATCACCGGCAACGATTTTTGTATGCAGAATTGCCGGTGTATTGTCTTTTGTATTTTCACGGATCAATGGATCTTTCACAACAGATTTTCTCAAATATCCATCTACATATCCCTGTCGTACACCTTCATTGACTGCATCTTCAAGCAAACCTCCTTCAAAATGTACATCCTGACCAATTTCTAAAAATATAACTGCCATTCCTGTATCCTGACAAATCGGAATCATGTCCTCTGCTGCTATTTTTAGGTTTTCCTGTAACTGCCCTAAGATTTGTTTTCCAAGTGGAGATTTTTCTGTTTGCTCCGCCTGTTTCATTGCTTTATCCATATCCGGTGACAGATAATGATTTGCTTCAATACACATTTCCTTTATATTTTTCGTGATTTCATTTACATTTATTGTACGCACCATAGCTCCTCCAATCACTTTGCCTTTGTATTTTTCTTTTACTATCATACTACCACATTGATACACTTCGCAAGAAAAAAGGATGAGTACACACCCGTATCCTCACCCTTGTTATTCTTAATTTCCACATTCAATACTGATTTCATTGAATTTTCCAAGAATATCCTCTATTTGTATTTTCTTTTTTTCTTCTCCGGAGTAATCCATAACTGCTTTTCCCTGATGTAACATCAACAGTCTGTCGCCATACTCTACTGCATATCGAAGATTGTGTGTTACCATAATTGTTGTCAAATGCTTCTCTTTCACAACCTTATCAGTCAATTCCATAATCAAATCTGCTGTTTTAGGATCTAATGCCGCAGTGTGCTCATCTAAGATCAAAAAACGGATTGGTGTGAGGGTTGCCATTAAAAGTGCCATTGCCTGACGCTGTCCGCCCGACAATACACCTACTTTAACATCCATCTTGTCTTCAAGACCAAGACCTAACTGACTAAGCTGCTCGCGATAAAAATCCAGTCTTGCTTTATTTTTTCCCATACGAAGACCATATATCTTACCCTTATTATCTGCAAGTGCCATATTCTCTGCAATGGTCATACTTGGACATGTTCCCATTGCTGTATTCTGAAATACTCGGCCAATATATTGATTTCTCTTAAATTCCTTCTCTTTTGCAATATCTTTTCCGTCAATGATAATACTTCCTGAATCAAGAGGAATGCTTCCACAAATTAAATTCAGCATAGATGTTTTTCCGGAGCCATTACTTCCCACCACAGAAACAAATTGGCCATCATCAATTGTTAAGTTGAAATTTTCAAACAAACACATTTCATTGATTGTTCCATGATTATAAAATTTATGAATATTTTTTAACTCAAGCATTGACTTTCACCTTCTTCTTTCTGTCTACACTAACAACTAAAATCACAAGGAACAGAATTGCTGTAACTAATTTTGTTGCTGTTGATCCTGCAAATTTGAGAGCAAGTGCAACACATAATTTATAAAATATAGAACCTATGATAACTGCTGTTGTTGCTTTTACAAATGACATTTTCTTAAAGAAACTCATTCCGATGATAACACTTGCAAGACCTATGACAAGTGCACCTGTTCCCATTGAAATATCAAAAACTTTTGATTGCTGTGCAAATACACATCCACTCAAAGCAACAAGTCCATTTGAGATTGCAAGCCCAAGAATCTTTACATTTCCCTTATCTTTGGCAAGAGATGTTACAATTACATCATTATCGCCAACCGCACGAAGCAAATATCCTGACTGTGTTTTCATGTACAAGTCCATTAATATTTTACAGATTAATACAAGAACCAAAATAATTACAATATCCATCCATGCCGGAACCTGGTTTCCGAACAGTTTTTTTGTCATTTCATTTCTGAAAATCGTATTGCAGGAAAATAATGGCACATTGTTTGTTCCTGCAATATACAAATTAATTGTATATAATCCTGTCATCATAATGATACCTGATAACAAATCTCTTACCTTAAACTTCACATGAATCAATCCTGTACATATTCCGGCAACGATTCCTGCTGCAAATGCGATAATCAATGTCAGATATGGATTGACACCAACTTTCAATAATGCTGCCGTAACAGCCGCGCCCATTGGAAATGTTCCGTCTACTCCTAAATCTGGAAAATCCAGAATTTTATATGTGATATATACTCCAAGTGCCATGATTCCATAAATCATTCCTTGTTCTAATACACTGATTAAAAAATCCATATCTGTCAACCTCTCTACCTTACAACTTTAAAAATCGTTCCTGCTCACATTTTTTGAGCAGGAACTTCTTTCCTTTTTAATTTTCTGTAATCTCTGTGAATGATTCTACAGCACGCTCTTTCATTGTATCCGGTACTGTGATTCCAAGATTTTCTGCTACTTTTTCATTTACATAAAGGCTGCTCTCTGTAATCAATTCATAATCCATTTCAGATGCACTGGCTTCGCCTTTTAAGATTTTTGCTGCCATTTTTCCTGTATCTTTTCCAAGCTGTGTATACTCGATTCCTTCTGCGGCCAGGCATCCAAGCTTAACCTGTTCGATTTCACTTCCAAATACAGGGATTCCCTTTTCGTTTGCCAATCCCAGAACTGTAGGAAGTGCACTTACAACTGTGTTATCTGTCAGGTTTGTAAGACAATCTACTTTTCCGAGCAGATCAGATGCTGCAAGCTGGATTTCTGATGTATTTGTAATACCTGTTTTTTCAATTTTGAATCCATATTTATCAGCTAGTTTCTCATATTGTTCAATACTGTATACAGAGTTGGCTTCGCTTGTTGTGTAGAGAATACCGATTGTTTTTGCATCCGGCAAGATTTCTCTAATCATCCTAAGCTGTGCTTCGACCGGCAGTTCATCACTTGTTCCTGTTACATTTCCAACTGGAGATTTATCATCATTTGCAAGTTCTGCTGCAACCGGATTTGTAACTGCTGTGTATACAACCGGGATATCCGTTTCCATTGCTGCGTTGTATGCTGCCTGTGCACTTGGTGTTGCGATTGCACAAATCATATCAACTTTATCAGCTACGAACTGATCTGCGATCTGGGCTGCTGTTCCTGTATCTGCATCTGCGTTATTTGTTACAATTTTTAAATTTTTTCCTTCTTCAAGTCCCTCTTCCTTTAATCCCTCAATAAAGCCTTCACGACAGTTATCTAACGAACCATGTTCAGCAAACTGGCTGATTCCGATTGTATATGTCTTTTCAGCACTGTTTGCACTATCAGAAGTTTCTTTTGATGCTCCACATCCTGTCATCATTGCTACTACCATGCTCATTCCCAATACAACTGCTAATACTTTCTTTTTCATAATTTGTTCTCTCCTTTTGATTTGATTTTTAATCTTGACATTTTAGGAAAGATTGAGGGTTCATTCTTCATGAAATAAAGAAAAGCGCCCCAAGCCTTATGCTTGAGACGCTAATAATATCATGTATTATTATCGCGGTACCACTCAAATTGACGAATCGTCCACTTTCCACGTACTGTCATACGCTCCTCATTGATAACGGGTTTGGTTCCCGACAACGCCTACTCTGTAGATTACATTTCAGGCTGCCCTCGAAAGTCCATTCAGCAATTCTCTTCATACAGCAATCCCACCACCTGCTGCTCTCTGAAATGTTGATGAAAAGCTTACTCCTCTTTCTCAACGGTTTATGAATATACACACAATTTAGTACAAATCTTTTGATTTGTCAATACATTTTTTAATTTTCTTCTTCCTGTTGTGATTCTTCTTCAGAAATCTCCACTTCTTCACCATCAATTTCCGCAGATGTTCTGCGTACTTTCGCAATACTTACTACAGTCTCATTTTCTTTCAGGTTAATAAGTTTCACACCGGATGTAATTCTGCCATACTTAGAAATTGTATCACAAGCCATACGGATGATAATTCCATCGCTGTTGATCATCATAATTTCATCGTCTTCATTTACGGCCTTCATACCAACTACATTACCTGTTTTTTCTGTGATCTTGTAACATTTTACACCTTTACCACCACGGTTTTGTGCAGTAAATTCACCCATAGCTGTACGTTTACCCATACCTTTTTCAGATACGATCAACAGACAATCTCCCTGTGTGTCTACCTGCATACCAATCACTACATCACCATCACTGAGATTAATACCGCGTACACCCATAGAAGTTCTTCCTGTAGTACGGACATCTTTCTCGTCAAAGCGGATACACTGGCCATATTTGGTTACAAGAATAATATCTTTTTCATTGTCTGTAATTTTTACTTCGATCAACTGATCGTCATCACGCAACGTGATTGCAGCAAGACCTTTCTTGCGCACATTGACATATTCTCTAAGTGGTGTCTTCTTAACAAGCCCTTGCTCTGTTGCCATAAATAAGCACAGATTATCATCATATGCTTTAATTGGGATCATTGCTGTAATCTTTTCTTCCGGCATCAGCTGCAGCATATTAATGATTGCTGTACCTCTTGATGTTCTGGAAGCTTCCGGGATTTCATATCCTTTCAGACGATATACACGTCCTGTATTTGTGAAGAACATTATATAATCGTGTGTAGAGGTCATGAATAATTCCTGGATATAATCATCATCCAGCTTCTGCATACCTTTGATTCCTTTTCCTCCACGATTCTGACTCTTGAATGTATCGATTGTCATACGTTTGATGTATCCCAATTTTGTCATTGTAATAACGACATCCTGTCTTGGAATCATATCTTCCATCGAGATATCATATTCATCATAGCCAATTTGTGTTCTTCGATCATCACCATATTTTTCGGAAATCACAAGAATCTCTTTTTTGATAACGCCAAGAAGAAGTTTACGGTCTGCCAAAATAGCTCTGTATTCCTCAATCTTTTTCATCAATTCTGCGTATTCATTTTCAATTTTCTCGCGTTCCAGACCTGTCAGAGCTCTCAGACGCATATCTACGATAGCCTGTGCCTGTACTTCTGTCAGTTCAAATTTTTCTATTAATTCAGCTTTTGCTTCCTGCACATTTTTAGATGCACGAATAATACGGATCACTTCATCGATGTTATCTAATGCAATCAATAACCCCTCTAAAATATGCGCACGTTCTTCTGCTTTATTCAGATCATATTTGGTTCTTCTTGTAACAACCTCTTCTTGATGTTGCAGATAATAATTAAGCATCTCAAGCAGATTCATTACTTTTGGCTGATTATTGACCAGCGCAAGCATAATTACACCAAATGTATCCTGTAGCTGGGTATGTTTATATAACTGATTCAAAATAATGTTCGGATTTACATCACGACGCAGTTCAATACAGATTCTCATACCTTCTCTGCTTGACTGATCACTCAAATCTGTAATTCCATCAATTTTTTTCTCTCTTACCAGCTCTGCGATTTTCTCAATCAATCTTGCTTTATTTACCATGAATGGAAGTTCTGTTACAACAATACGATTCTTTCCATTCTGCATTGGCTCAATATTAGAAATTGCACGTACACGAATCTTTCCACGTCCTGTGCGATAAGATTCCTCAATTCCCTTTGTTCCCAGAATTTCTGCTCCTGTCGGGAAATCAGGACCTTTTACAATCTCAAGAAGCTCTTCCAGCGTTGTCTCCGGACGATCTTCAATCTGGTCATCAATGATTCTTACTACAGCACTGATAACCTCACGGAGATTGTGTGGTGGTATATTTGTCGCCATACCTACTGCAATACCTGATGTTCCGTTAACCAAAAGATTTGGGAATCTTGATGGCAGTACAGTTGGCTCTTTCTCTGTCTCATCAAAGTTCGGTGTAAAATCAACCGTATCTTTGTTGATATCAGCTGTCATCTCCATGGAAATCTTGCTCAAACGAGCTTCTGTGTATCGCATGGCAGCGGCACCATCACCATCTACTGAACCAAAGTTTCCGTGACCATCTACCAGAGGATATCTGGTAGACCATTCCTGAGCAAGGTTTACCAAGGCACCATAAATTGAACTATCACCATGTGGGTGATATTTTCCCATCGTATCTCCGACGATACGTGCACATTTACGATGCGGCTTATCCGGACCATTATTCAACTCAATCATAGAATACAGAATTCTTCTCTGTACCGGTTTTAATCCATCTCTTACATCTGGAAGCGCACGTGCGGCAATAACGCTCATGGCATAGTCGATATAAGATGTTTCCATCGTCTTTTTCAAATCGACTTCATGAACTTTATCAAAAATATTATCTTCCATCGTTTATCTCCTTCTGTTAGATATCTAAGTTTTTGACGAATTTTGCATTTTCTTCAATGAACTCACGTCTCGGTTCAACCTTATCACCCATCAGGGTTGTAAACGTCAAATCAAGTTCTGATGATGTCTCATCATCCATTGTAACTCTAAGCAGTACACGATGCTCAGGATCCATAGTTGTATCCCACAGCTGCTCTGCATCCATCTCTCCAAGACCTTTATAGCGCTGGATCTTATTATTTCCATCTCGCCCTACTTCAGCCAAAATATCATTCAATTCTTCATCACTGTATGCATACCAGACTTTTTTATTTTTTTCCAGCTTATACAACGGTGGCTGTGCCAGATATACATATCCCTGTTTGATCAGTTCCGGCATAAAACGATACAGGAATGTCAACAGCAGTGTACTAATATGGGCACCATCCACATCGGCATCGGTCATGATAATAATTTTGTGATAACGCAGTTTGCTAATATCAAAATCATCATGGATACCTGTTCCAAATGCTGTGATCATAGCTTTGATCTCTGCATTTGCATAAATTTTATCCAGACGTGCTTTCTCTACATTCAAAATCTTGCCTCGCAGTGGCAAAATAGCCTGCGTTGCACGATCTCTTGCTGTCTTTGCAGAACCGCCGGCGGAATCTCCCTCGACGATGTAAATTTCACAATTAACCGGATCTTTATCCGAACAGTCAGCCAGCTTTCCAGGAAGTGACATACCTTCCAACGCTGATTTTCTTCTTGTCAGATCTCTGGCCTTTCTGGCAGCTTCTCTTGCACGCTGTGCCATTACAGACTTTTCAACTGTCATTTTACCGACAGCCGGATTCTGCTCAAGGAAAATACCAAGCTGAGTACTAACGATATTATCTACCGCACCCCTTGCCTCACTATTTCCTAATTTCTGTTTTGTCTGTCCTTCAAACTGAGGGTCCTCAATCTTAACACTGATAATGGCTGTAAGGCCCTCTCGGATATCCTCGCCTGTCAGATTCGGTTCGCTGTCTTTGAGCAGCTTATTCTTTCTCGCATAGTCATTGAATGTCTTTGTCAATGCATTACGGAATCCAACCACATGGGTTCCACCTTCCGGTGTTGTAATATTATTAACAAATCCATACGTATTATCGCTGTACGAATCATTGTGCTGCATTGCAACTTCTACATACACATTATCTTTCATGCCTTCGCAATAAATGATCTGTTCATACAACGGTGTCTTACTTTTGTTCAGGTAGGTAACAAATTCCTTGATACCGCCTTCGTAGTGGAATATACGTTCAACCAATTCCTCTTCACGTTCATCTCGAAGAATGATCTTCAGTCCTTTTGTCAAAAATGCCATCTCGCGGAAACGCTGTTTTAATGTGTCATAGTCAAATATTGTCTCCTCGAATATCTCTTTATCAGGCAAAAATGTAACTTTTGTTCCTGATAATTTCGGATCACATTCTCCGCTCACTTTTAATTTATAAATAACTTTACCACGCTCATATCTCTGTTTATAAATCTTTCCTTCGTGATAAATTTCTACTTCAAGCCATTCTGAAAGTGCATTTACAACAGATGCACCTACTCCATGCAGACCTCCGGATACCTTGTATCCTCCGCCACCGAACTTACCGCCGGCATGAAGGACTGTAAATACAACTTCTACTGCCGGAAGCCCTGTCTTATGGTTGATTCCAACCGGAATACCTCGACCATTATCAACAACCGTAATAGAGTTTTCTTTGTTGATTGTAACTGTGATTGTATCACAATATCCTGCCAGTGCCTCGTCAACAGAGTTGTCGACAATCTCATATACCAGATGATGAAGTCCTCTCCCCGAGGTGCTGCCGATGTACATACCCGGTCTTTTTCGAACCGCTTCTAATCCTTCCAAAATCTGGATTTGATCCGCTCCATATTCAGCGTCAAATTCTGTACCTGTTGCACCCATCTAAAAACCTCCTAATTTTCTTTTGCTACAGTTCCATGCTCTACATGGAATATTTTGTTTATAGAAAACCTGTGATTTACAAACTCATCCAGCCCTGTACAGGTAATGACAGTCTGTATATCGTGGATACTATCCAATAAATAGTTTTGCCTATGTTTGTCAAGTTCAGACAACACATCATCCAATAATAAAATCGGCGTATCTTTTATCAGCATACGCACCAGCTCAATCTCTGACAATTTCAAAGATAATGCTGCTGTTCTCTGCTGACCTTGAGAACCAAATTTGCGAATATCAATCCCATCTGTACGAAAACATACATCATCACGATGTGGTCCCGCAGAAGTGCTTTTAAACTTAATGTCCCGATTTCGGTTTTTCTTTACAGCCTCCTCAAAAGACATGTCCCCGATAGAAGATTCATAGGACAAAACAAGCGTTTCTTTTCCACCCGTCAACTTGTAGTGAATGTCAGAAATAATATCATTCACCTGTTCTATAAATCTTTTCCTTGCTTCGATTACTTTCGTTCCGTATTCAACCAATTGCATATCCCATATATCCAATGTATCGATCAGATGCTCCTGATAAGCAATTTCCTTAAGCAGGGAATTCCGTTGATTAACCGCCCGGTTATAATTCGCCAGATTGTTCAGGTATACCCTGTCCAACTGAGATAATTCCAAGTCAACAAAACGTCTTCTTCCAGCAGGTCCCTCTTTGATAATATTCAAATCTTCCGGTGAAAAAAAGACAAAATGAATCAAGCCAAATAATTCACTGGCTTTTCGGATTGGTATTTTATTGACTGCAATTCCCTTTGGACTGTTTTTTTTCAAATGCATGTCGATTTGAAAATCCACTCCATTTTTTTCAACAATAGTCTCAATGTGAGATTCTTCCTCACCAAACCGGATCATATCCCGGTCTTTTGTCCCACGATGAGACTTTGTTGTTCCGGATAAATACAATGCCTCCAGGATATTGGTCTTTCCCTGGGCATTATCCCCATACAAAATATTGGTTCTGGAATCAAACGCCATATTCAACAATTCGTAGTTTCTATAATTTTTAAGCTTTAACGACTTAATTATCATAATTTTTTCCTAACGTTCCAAGCGTATAGGTACGTAATCATTCTACACGCTTTTGCATTATTTTTCAATTTTTATTTGAATACCATCAAATTCAACTAAATCTCCCTCGTATAACTTGCGTCCTCTTCTGGTATCAATCTCACCATTCACTAAAACAAGCCCCTCTTGGATCACTTCTTTGGCTTCTACGCCGGACTCAACTGCTCCAACAGCCTTTAATGCCTGACCCAATTTAATAAATTCTTCATTTTGTCTGATTTTTATATGTTCCATCTCTATTCCTTTCATGCAATTCTGTTAATAGTTTGCCGTTCAAACACATTTTGCCGTTTTGAAATTATCTGACAATTTATATTCTGTATATTGTGTATATTTATGCATTTTGTTTTTTTATGCGACAGCGTTAAAGTTAACCGGTAAGATTAAATAAATATATGATTGCTGTTCATCCTTGATAAAGCAAGGCGCTTTTGCATTCATGAAATATAAATCAACCTGTTCATCCTCAATAACACGAAGTGCATCGATTAAAAATTTAGGATTAAATCCGATCAAAAGATCTCTTCCTTCTTTCGAAATAATGATTTCTTCATCCATTGATCCAATCTGCGATTTGATTTTTAGTTCCATTGAACCATCCGCAATGTTGATAATAATTGGTTTTTTATCACCTTCTTTTATCAACAAAGTGGCACGGTCGATACAATCTAAAAGTTCACGTTTATTTACAGTCACTTTTGTTTCATAATCACTGGATAACATCTGATCAATTCTGAAATATTCTCCTTCGATCAGTCTCGATACAACCAAAGTATTGCCAAATTCAAAGACGACATGATTTTGAGTAAATGAAATTTCAACTTCAGCCTCGGATTCGCCCCCAATAATTTTGCTTATTTCCTGAAGAGTCTTTCCAGGAACAATTACTTTTCGAGAACCATAAGAATTTTTCAATTCGATATTGCGAATTGAAATTCTATGGCCATCAAGTGATACAACTTTTAATAAATTATCATGGATTTCAAAAAGTTCACCACTCATCATCTTGTTTGTATCATTGTCAGCGATAGAAAAAATGGTCTGACGGATTACTTCTTTCAGTGTAAATTCAGAAATTGTGATGGAATCCTCTTTTTCAATTGCCGGTAAATAAGAAAAATCTTCACCTGATTGAGCTGCAATCGTAAACTTTGCTTTTTCACAAGTGATCAATGTCTGATTATCGTTACCAACTTCAATCACTACATCGTTGTCTGGAAGTTTTCGAACAATTTCTGAAAAAATCTTAGCATTTAAAGCTATGATTCCATGTTCAAGAATCTCACCTTCAATACGTGTTTCGATTCCAAGTTCCATATCATTAGCTGTTAATTTAATAACATTCATGGATGCATCAATCAGAATACATTCAAGAATAGGCATTGTTGTTTTTGAAGGAACTGCCTTAGATACAATACCAACTCCTTTAACGAGATTTGATTTACTGCATATAATTTTCATGTCGAGATCTCCTTTCGTGAAAGTGTGGATAAAACTTTCAGCGTGTGCATTTATGTATTTAAAAAGAAAACTTTTCCGCCGTAATCGTCGTAGGGGCTGTGGAAAAGTGGATAACTACCCGCAAGCCTTGAAACACAAGGGCTGAGCCACTTTGATAACTATGTTGAATTCCATGGGATAAGGTGGAAAGTAAATGGGGATAAAAATTTTGCGTTATCCACAGAAATGAAGCTTTCCACTGCTTATCCACAGAGTTTTAACATAGTTATTCACATTTATACGGGATTTATCTTCTTTTTTATAATATTGATAGTATTATTTAACGCTTCATCGGTAGTAATATCGTGTTCTATTTTTTTAACTCCATGGCTGATAGAAGCATGATCTTTCCCTCCAAGGATAGCGCCGATTGCTTTCAATGGCGTATCTGTCATACAACGGCAGAGGTACATGACAATCTGACGTGGAAGTACAATTTCAGCGTTTCGTTTTTTACCTTTGATTTCTGTTACCGGTACATTAAAGTGCTCGGAAACAACATCAATGATCAATTCAGGTGTGATTTCTCTATTATTATCAGGAGATACGATATCTTTAAGAGCTTCAGCTGCAAGAGGAATATCGATTTCTTTTTTCTCAAGATTAGCAAGAGCAATCAGTTTATTCAAAGAACCTTCCAGTTCTCGAATATTGGATTTTACGTTATTGGCAATATATTGCATAACATCATCCGGAATATGGTAGCGCTCTAATCCGTCCAATTCCTCTTTCTTGCGAAGAATCGCCATTCTGGTTTCGTAATCAGGAGACGAAATATCTGCGATTAGTCCCCATTCAAAACGGGTACGCAAACGAGCCTCCAAAGTTTCAATGTCTTTTGGTGGCTTATCACTGGAGATAATAATCTGTTTTCCTGCTACATGCAGATGGTTAAATGTGTGGAAAAATTCTTCCTGCGTACTTTCCTTTCCTATAATAAACTGGATATCATCGATTAAAAGTACGTCATTATTCCTATATTTTTCGCGAAATGTGGTCATTGCCAGTTCATTTCCGTTTTTACCGACTTTCAAAGCATCGATCAGTTCGTTCGTAAAAGTTTCACTTGTTACGTAAAGAACCTTTTTTGATGGATCATTTTCTAATATAAAATGTGCAATAGAGTGCATCAAATGGGTTTTTCCAAGTCCAACACCTCCATATAAGAAGAGAGGGTTATAGATTTCTCCAGGTGATTCCGCTACTGCAAGGGAAGCTGCATGTGCAAAATTATTGTTGCTTCCTACAACAAATGTATCGAAAGTATAGCGAGGATTTAGATTAGCATTCTCGAAAATAGCGTTCGACTGTTGTTTTTTTGTTGTTGTTTCTTTCTTTTTCTTAATAATAACACTGTCTTCAGTTACAAAAGAGACCTCATATTCCGTACCGGTCACTTCTGCAATACATACCTTAAAAGGAAGAAGATATTTATCTTCAATGTGTTCCAGACTTGCTTTTAATTTCACAAGAATGTATACCGTATCATCGGTAACTTCATAAACAGTAAGTGGTGCAATCCACGTATTGTATGAAATATTCGATGAACAGTATTCTAATTTCATCTTATTTAGGATTTGCTCCCAATTTTTTTCTACGGTGTTCATCAATCGTACTCCTAATCCATATAATATCTCCAAATCTGTTCGTTAGAGAGACTTTTACTTTTATAGTGTACATCAAAATATCCACATAAGCAATGAAAAAAGATGTGAATAACTCTTATGAACACTTTCAACACGTGAAAAAAGTTGAAAAATAAGACTTTTTTTGTGAAAAAAATATTTTTCAACAAGTTATTTTGCAGTTATACACAGGTTTTTCACAGAAATTCACAAAGTTATTCACCCCATGTGGATAACTTTGTGAAAAATCGTGGATAACTGGTTCTAAAACACAAGATATAGGGGCGAGTATTCACTTGAAGTAGCAGAACTATGTAAAAAATGAGTTTTCCACAAATGTGAATAACGAAAAAAATGAAAAATATTTAGAAGAAAGCGAGAAATATGGATAAATTGTAGAATGAAATTCGACAAGAGATAGAAAAATCTCTTGCCGGATTTCTTTTTTATTTACGGCGAGAAAAAGAAAGCGTGCAAGAGTGAAAAACAAGCTCTTGCACGCTTATTTTATTTTCGGAAAGGATGTGAACATAGTGGCAAGAAAAAAAACAAAGAGACTCCGGTATGAGGACAGAGTAATTATTGAGAGAATGAGCAAGGCTGGAAAAAAAGTGGCTGATATAGCCAATGAGATCGGCGTTCATAGAGATACGATCTATAAAGAATTTACACGATGCGGAGCCACTAAAGAAACGTATAGTGCAGAAAAAGCACAGAGAGAAATCTAATTGCGCGGGCGCAAAAAGGAGAAAAGATGAACAGAAAACAGAGACGAAAGATGCGGAGAATCGCGGGAAAAATCCGAGGATGGATTTTGACGGCCATGGCAATCATGGCGGCATACTTGGTATTGTGCGGAGTCGGGATCACAGAGATGCCAGAATGGGGACCGGACTGGTATCCGGTGCAGATCTGCATGGTTGTGATCGGCGGGGGGTGGCTGATAATGTTCATGGCCGCAAACGGAGCTTTCGATGAGATGGATTTATATGATGACGAAGATGAGGAGGATGAGCCATGGGAGGAGTAGGGATTTTCCTGAGTGGAATGGCAGCAGGAGCTTTTCTGGGTGCACTAACAGTGGTAGTGATCGCACTGGTAATGGCAAAACGGAAATAATGAGGAAAAGAAAGAGCGCTCTCTGCATGGGCAGTCCATAGGCCGGTCCGATTCCGGCAGAGCGCAATCCGCGGAAAGGCATCCGCGAATATGCACAGCAAGCCAACAGCTGGCGCATAGGTACCGTGAAAAAATGGCGGTGGTCACTCCAAACCAGAGAGAGTGTGGATGTTCAACAGGTTTTCGTCCTTTTTAATGTGAAAAGGCAAACACGGTATACAAGAGCCGAACAAAGGAGAGCGGTCAACATGATAAGAGCGCCGCCGAAAGGATAAATCAATGAGTAGACATGTAATGGGAGAGAATCCTGTGAAGATTATCAGATGGAGCGGACCTGTGACATTTCCATCCGGAGAGGTTGGATATATGATCTGCAGATCCGGAAGTCTGGAAGAATGCCGGGAATATGCCGAACAGGTAGCGAAAGAGTTCGGAGTAACCGTGGAGGCAGTAATTTGAGCAATAAAAAAGCTGACGTTTCGGAGACGCCAGCCGGTTCACAATAAACGTGAATAACCTAGAATCATAGTACCATTGTGGGCCGAAAAAGTCAAGAAAAACGGGGCATGAGCTGACCCCGTTCGGACTTGATAAAGATATTAAAGATAGGACACAGAGACTATGGTTAAGAGAAAGAGATACAGGTTCAGACAGGGAGATGTCATTGATGTAGAGGAGTTCCATGATGGTAGGTATGGAGGTCCTGGAACAGGGAGGGCAAAGAGAGCCAAACCGACAGAGGAACAGATGAGGGCGGTCAATGCTCAGAACAAAGCCAAGAGGTGCAGACAGAGAATGCTGGAGTATTTCCGTGAGGGAGACATCTTTGCGACATGGACCTATGAAGTGAGAAACAGGCCACCAGATATGCAGGCGGCATTGAAAGATTTTCAGAAAGCCATGAGATACGTGAGACGTGAGTTCAAAAAGCGAGGATATGAGGTTTTCTGGATAAGAAACATAGAGAGAGGCACAAAGGGAGCCTGGCACATTCATCTGGTCATCAATGAGATTGGAGACACAGCCAGTATCATCACAAAGGCATGGACAAAGGGAGGAACCTGGTCCATTGAAATCAAGAATAGCAAATACTATGACGAGGATTTCACAAAGCTAGCCAACTACATGACCAAGGATGAGCATACCACTGAGGAGAAGAAAGACGGGAAACCGGGAAAACCGAGACTCAGCGAGGCAAATTATAACACAAGTCGCAATATGCCATTGCCGGAGCCAAAGGTTGACAAGCTCCGAAGATGGAAAGAAGAACCAAAACCCAAAAAAGGATATTACATTGCCAAGATCCATGAGGGTATCAATCCGGTAACAGGATACAAGTACCGGAGATATACCATGATCCGGTTGAAAAGGAGGCGGGAATAAAATGCAGCAGGTAAAAATCTACATAGAGACAGACAGTTCCTCTCCGAAAGCCACAGAAAAACATTATGGATATGTGCTGGAGGTGATGGTCTCCGGCCAGGCAGTAACCCGTGAGGGTTTTGGAAAGATAACAGGGACATATCATCAGACCGTACTGACAGCACTGGCAAAAGCCCTGGACAGGTTTAACCAGTCCTGTGAGGTCTGCATCTGCACAGAGGATGATTTCGTTCTCAATATGCTGGAGCGCAACCTGGCCGTATGGGCTGGGAATGAGTTTCTGACCAGTAAGCGGAAACCAGTGGCCAATCAGCAGGAGTGGATGGAGATATGGAGACTGTCAAACAGGCATCTCATACTGACAGAGCCGGGAAAGCATGAATACACCGGCTGGCTGCAGGGAGAAATAGAAAAGCGAAAGAGGGATGATGATGGAACACAAGATCACAATCATGAAATATCAGCTGATGTTTCCAAGAATGACTAAAAAGCTGTTCGATGAGAAAGAGAGAATATACCAGATCGCAGCCATCTGCATCAGACTGGACGAACTCCAGACAAAAGGCGCAGTGCTACAGAAAATGGGAAAACCGACAAAGAACGGCACCAAAATGACGTTTGCGCCGGTGCAGCGTCCTGGAGAGTGTGAGGCGGAGATGCAGAGAATCCTGGAAGATGGGAAAAAGCTGGGCATGAAATTTAAAGACAAAGAGGAGGAATAGCAATGTTTGAGAAGTTTGGAGAACTCAATTCTTTTGGAGAAATCAATGAGCTTGCGGAGAATCTGTTCAATGAGGGAGACACAGAGTCACTGAGAGCCATGGCAAAGGAGAACGGAATCCAGAGTGATTTCGTGGATATGTATCTGCAGGGAGAAATTCCGGTACTGTGCGATCAGCTGACAGCGGCACTGGGAAAGATTGATGTTGAGGTGGCAGAACTGAAACCGAAAGAAATCATGGAGGACTGGGTGGAGTACCTGAGAGGCCAGTGCATGGAAAATGAGTTGCTGGCATTCAATGTCCGGAAGAAAGGAAAGTCACTGAAAGGCTGCATAGCAGCGCTTTTGATGTGGTCGTTCAAGAATCAGCAGACCGTGGACAAGGATATCATCAAGGCAGCAGGCGTATCTGCAGGAAAGGTCACGCTGGGGATCCCGGGCATGGCCAGAGCAAAGCAGATCATCACGGACTACTACATGGGAAAGTAGGTGGGACGGATGAAAAAGAAAGCGATTGAAAAAATACCGTATTTCGGGTTAAAGAAAACCAGCAGAAAGAAAGATGTCAAATACATTGGTGTCACGGCGGTCAAGATTGTTGGACACGAAAAGCATCTTTTCCTGGAGGTATACAGGAACAAAAAGAAATTGAAAGACACTCCAGTAGTGCGGATCGTGACCACAAAGAAAGATTTCGGAACATATTATCCAGAAAAAGACACATGGACCAGAGAAAAGATAGAAGCAGAGGGAGGATGGGGCAGACTCATCTGGCAGCAGAATGGAGATGCATCCGGATGGCAGCAAATAGAAAAAGAGAGTCTCCTGCAGAGCGCGGAAGATCTGGAAAGGTTAAAAAAATTCTGTAAGGGAAATGTATGGAATGAGAACAGATGGTGGGAATACATATACAACCTGCAGGATGACATTGTAACAACGGCAAGACGGAACAGAGAACACAAGGCGTATATGCGCCGCCAGGAGGCACTGGCAGATAGAATGGCGCACACCAAAGAACTGCCGGAGAAAGAGATCCTGGACAGAGCTGACAGATTGTATTTTCACAATCAGCATTATCTGTATTACAAAAAGCATGGTTGCTGGGCACATATAGCCTGCAGCAAGTGCGGAGGAGTTACAGATGCGAGATGGAAAAGCGGAATTTCCTACGAAAGCCAGTTCCAGAGATGGACGGAAGAACCGAGAGAGGGGCACTATGGCACCTGCCCAATGTGCGGAGCGCGTGGAGAGTACAAGTGCCAGGGAAAAGTGAAAGGCACTTGTGACAAATATATCCATCTATTCCTGGGTCAGAAGTACAAAGAAAACGGAATGGTCATGCGTTATGTGGAAGTTGGGAAAAAGTGGACACTAGGATTCATTTGTGGGGATAAAGGTCCGGAGATGTACAACGCAAGTGAAGAACTCTCCGGAGTGGAGATTGCGAGAGCATATTTTGAGCCAGGGAAAAAAGTCCAGATAGACTATCACAAGCATGATCCGTACATGGGGAAAGATTTCTGGGATGACTGCAATTTGTATGGAATGGCAAATATCCCCATCGGTGCCGGTCTGATCATGTCAGAGACATACGAAGAAATGAAAGGGACAATATTCCAGTACAGTGCATTACAGGAATACGCAAAGAGCGTGAGAGAGGTCAATCCGATTGACTACCTGGAGCGTTACAGTCAGACGCCACAGATTGAGGTTCTGGTAAAAATGGGACTGACCGATGTGGTAGAAAAACTGGTCAAATGCTACTACGGCATTGTTGCTGATGAGAATGCAAGACGGCCGGATCAGTTCCTGGGAATCCGAAAGGAAAGAGTAAAGCAGCTTATCAGAAAGAAAGGAGACACACACCTACTGGGAGTCATGCAGATGGAGAAACGCCAGGGACAGAACTGGACGGATGAACAGGTGGAGCACCTAGCAGAAACAAATCTGAGCGGAACACAGGTGGAAATGGCAACCAAGTACATGACCTTGCAAAAATTACTCAATCGCATAGAGAAATACTCCGGTTGTGAGTATGGGACAGAGTGCAGCAGTGCCTCAGCCCGGATCAGACACACGGCCACAACCTATGCAGACTATCTGAGCATGAGAATAAACCTGGGATACGACCTCAACAACACGGTATATCAACAGCCGCAGGACTTAGAGGCGGAACATAACAAAATGGTCATGGAAACCAACAAAGAAGAAATGGACAAACACCTCAAAGAGGTGGCAGAGCGTTATCCGGAGATTCGGCACGTTTACAGAGGACTCAGAAATAAATATCTCTACGAAGATGATAAATATATCATCAGACCGGCCAGATCGGCAGAGGAAATTGTCATGGAGGGGCGTTTGCTCCATCATTGCGTGGGAGGAAACACATATCTGGCCAAGCACAACACTGGAAAGACGTACATACTGATGCTGAGATTCAAAGAAGAGCCTGACGTTCCGTACATCACGGTTGAGATAGATGCAAAAAATCCAAGGATATTGCAGTGGTACGGGGACAAGGACAAAAAACCAGATGAAAAGAATATGCAGTTATGGCTGAACACCTGGCTGATGAAACTGAAAACAGGAACGCTGACAGAAACAATCCAGACGGCGGCAATAACGTAAGGAGGTAAACATGGAATATGTGCAGATGACCCTGGATGACTGGGTACAGATGAAACAGAAATTGAAACAGGAACTCCTGGGAGTGAAACAGAGTTTTGTCCGGATCGGATACGCTCTGAGACAGATTGACGATCAGAAGCTCTACGAACAGGACGGATACAAAAGCATAGCGGAATTTGCTCAGGCCGAGTATGGCCTGGGACCGTCTATCACAAGCAGGTTTATGAGCATCAACCGGGAGTATTCTATTGACGGATATTCCGAACAGCTCCGGCCGGAATATGCAGAACTGGGCAGGAGCCAGTTGGAGGAGATGCTGAAACTGCCAGACGCTGACAGACAGATGATTCAACCGGAAACGTCCAGAGAGGATATCAGAGAGCTGAAAAGGTTTAACAAAACCGAACCGGCAGCAGGCGTGGCTGATGATATCAGTCAGCTGGTCGAAAGGTTCTATCAGGACAATGAACTCATACTCAATGCAGTATATGGGGAGGAGTTTGATGAGCAGACAATCAACAGATTCATTGAAATAGTAAATCCGGCCGGAAACCGTTCGTACAAAAAAGGACTGTATTTCATGATGATGTATGAAAACCGTGTCACATTTAAGAAATTCGGAGATACGCCAAAGGATATGACCTGGTGGGAGTTCTATCAGCTGACAAGGGAGATTTTCGATGATACGGCAGCAGGGGCTAAGACCTGGCAGAACCATTTTGGAGGAGCGGATGATGAAGAAAGCACAGTACAGGATACGGCCAATGAGCCAGGAAGAGAAGAAAATGCAACAAAAGCTCCTAAGCCAGAGGATGACGGTGGAGCAGTTGGAGAAACTGGCGCTGATGATGTCCAGGAGATTGAGAAAGGAGGCATGGAAGATCATGGAGCAGCTGATGAAGCAGGAACAGGACAAGAGGAAGATGACACCGATGGAGAAGAAAGCGGCCAAGCAGATTGTGAAGAACCTGCAGAGAGGACCGATGAACAGACAGGAGCGCAGAGCCAGAGAGAGGAAATTGCGCCCGCGCAAAAATCCACGGAAACACTAGAAAAAGAGGAGGTTGAGGATGATGAAACCGGAGAAAATGAAAGCTCAGACGCAGAAAATCAAACAGCAGAATCTGAACCGGAAACGGCCGAGAGAGAGCAGACAGAAGAAACAGAAGTCATAGAGGCGGTATATGGTACCAGAAAAGAGTACATGGACAGGCTGTCAGAGCAGGGAATGGCGGAATATATGGCTGATGAATACAAGAGCCACCGGTTGCTAGTGACAGATCTGGCAAATACATGGAATTTGTGCAAATGGCTCAGTGAAAAGGTTGACCGGTTTGGAAAACCGATGGAGGACGCAAGATGATAAAGATGACAAGAGTTTACGGAGATATGTATGTGCCAAGAGAGTATTGCACGTTTACAAATCCGGTAACGAGTGGAGGAACTGAGGAAGTTGACTATGTAGATATGCCATGTGAGAACGGATGTGAAAAAGAGTGTGAGAATTGTACATTGCAGAAAATCATGAATGAGTATGCGAGGCTAACAAGGCAGGATATAGACGAGAAGAAACGACATTGTGAAGAATGTGAAAACTATAAAGAGATCAGAAAAGGGTCGAGAGGAGGGAAGAAAGGAATATGCAGGATACTCAGACCATCGGAAGTGAGAAACGGACGAGCGAGAGCCTGCAAAAGATTCCGAGAACAAAATGAACAAACGACAGGCAAAGAAACAGTATAAAAAGATCCACGGTCACAATCCCCCAAAAACAGCGGTAACGAAGTATACACCGGAAGAAATGGAGGCAATGAAAGCATACAATCTCACACCGGAGGATATTGAAAGAATCGGAAACGGCCTGAGAGACGCATTTGCAGAGATGTTCAAAACGCTCCAAAGAGTTGCGGAGAGCATGGCCAGAGTGTTTGAAGATATGGGAAAGAAATACAGCAGACCAGTTATAGAGACAGAGGAGCCGCCGGTGGTAGTGGCCAGAACCCTGTCAGAAAGGAGAAAGAAGTGCAGGAGAAAAGGGTGGAGAGTATCAGAGAGGTAGATTTCTCTGGTCTGAAAGTCCCATTTGTAGCGGTATACGGTCATCCGGACGATTTCCCGGACAAATACGTGGCCAGAATCTACGAACTGGACAGAGCGACAGATACAATCATGGTCAAAGAAACACTGGAAGAAATAGAAATGGATATCAAAGAGCACACGGCCATGACATTCATTCCAAGAGGGACGGCAGATGTGCCGTCTCTGGTGGGCGTCTGGATGTAGGAGGGCAGCAGTATGAGAAGTGCAAAGGAATACAAAGCAATCCGGGAAGAAATCTATAGATTTATCGGCGCATACATAACAAAACACGTATACGCGCCAAGTAACAAAGAGATAGCAGAGGCTGTAGGAATATCCGGAACAACAGTGCACAGACACCTCATTGACATGATTGATGAGGGCATTCTGGAGACTGATGCAGAACCAGGAACACAGAGAGCAATCCGGATCAGAAACACACAGGTAGTGAAAAGGAGAAAAAAGAGTGAATAAGGTCATTTTGATGGGACGTCTCACACGAGATCCAGAGGTGCGATACTCAGCAGGAGACAATTCCACAGCGGTTGCCAGGTACACACTGGCAGTCAATAGGAGATTCAAGAGAGATAATGAACCGACAGCGGATTTTGTTCCGTGTGTGGCGTTCGGTAAGGCGGCGGAGTTTGCAGAGAAATGGTTTCGCCAGGGAATGCAGGTGGCAATTTCTGGAAGAATCCAGACAGGGAGCTACACCAACAGAGAGGGCAGAAAGATCTATACCACTGAGGTAGTCCTGGAGGAGCAGGAGTTCGCAGAAAGCAAAAGAGACGGAAATGCACCGGTTCCACAACCTGCAGATGCCGGAGATGGATTCATGAACATTCCGGACGGCATTGAGGACAATATTCCATTCAACTAGGAGGACAAGATGCTGATATTACCAATAAAACGAAAATGGTTTGATATGATCCTCTCCGGAGAGAAAAAAGAGGAGTACAGAGATATCAAGCCATATTATGACACAAGGCTCATGGATGCATTCGGAATGATCTGGGTGGGAGATGAACTGATCCGCGCTCCAATGCCGGAACTGCAGAAAAACAGAGTGCAACTGGTGGCATTCCGGAACGGATACGGGAAAGATGTACCGACAATATGGACAGAGTGCTCACTGTCGGCCGGATATGGCCGGGAAGAATGGGGAGCAGAACCAGGAAAGAAATATTATATTTTAACGATTGAGAACATAGGAGGCATGAAGCTATGAGAAACATAATCAACATGATAATCAAAATTGCAATCATCTGGGGAGCAGCATGGATGTTCCCGGAGTATGTAAAGATACAGGATACAAGGACAATGGTTCTGGTAGTGGCAACGCTCCTGATAGCGTCAATCGTTCTGACAGTGATAATGATGGGAGTCTTGATTCTGGCGGCACTGCCAGGAAACGGGGTGGGAATAGGAATAGCCATGCTGATAACGATTATCATGGCATTAGCATCCGGAATAATACAGCTGATGGCAGCAGTGCATTTTGTTCCGGGATTTGAGATACACGGAAAACTCACATACATCATTCTGGCACTACTGATGGCTGTATTTTCGATTGAGGAGAAAAAGGAGGCATAACAATGTTTTTATCAACGAGCGTATTAAACAATTTGATGAAAAAGGCATACAAGACCGGCCTGGTGGTAGCCAGGACGCAAGATGCACAAGGAAATGATTGGCTGTATCTGGCCGGATCATACTGGGAGGTAAGTGTCAACAAGGATTTCATTCCAAAAAAAACACTGGGAGACATCATCACACTGATCGGAGAGCTGCCAAGACCGGGAGAACGGTTCAAGGCAACGAAAGAGGGAAATCAGATTGAGATTGAGATGCCGATGGCAATAAACGAGGATGGATTCGGAACGGATACTCTGACCATCACTGACGTGATCCTGATTGGAACACAGGGAACCGCTCAGAGGCTCCTGCAGGACGAGCTGACCGGCCAGATCTATCCGATCAATAACGTATTTATTTCAATCATCAACAATGCAATGGTAGACAAGGACGGAGGCGAGTACGAGGTCACAAAACCGTTTTTTAATTCTTACAGAGGAATCCTCTGGAAAAACAATGTGTGCAAATTGCGGGCACACTTCCGGACGGATGACAAAAACATAAAAGTTTTGGAAAACCTGAAAGGAGTAGATATCACACCGGAGGTACCAGAAGAATGATGTACCCAAAACCACAACGAAAGAAAAAGAGGAAAAAACACAAAGCCAGTATCCTACACTGCAAGGACGGCACCTGCTATCTCTGCATGAAATTAAAAGGGGACTATCGGAGATATCCGGTAGTCCATGAACATCACATCTATGATGGCCCTAACCGCCAGAACTCTGAGGCGGAGGGCTTAAAGGTGTATTTATGCTTAGACCATCATATCATGGGGCCGGAGGCAGTACATAACAATCACAAGAATATGCGGATACTGCACAGAGACGGACAGAGAGCATATGAGAGAACGCACAGCAGAGCAGAGTTCATGAGTCTGATCGGCAGGAACTATCTGGACGAAGAAAAACAGGAAGAACCAAAAAAGGACACAAAAGACGGGTTCATGTTCCTGGAACCGGACTGTATCGGATGTTTTGGTGCATCAGAGAATCAATGTGAGCGTTGCGAGGAGAAAAGACATGATAAAAAGACTGAGACACTGGCTGATTGAGGCCAGAAAGAAGAAATGCCGCCATTGCTGTCTCTGGTGTGAATACTGGGATATATGCAGGTGGGATATACCGGAAAAACACGGATGGATAGACATTGCGGATGATTTACCAGAGCCGGAAACATTGGTGCTGTTATCGTTTGAAGAATGCGACCATACGGAAGTTGGCCAGAGAATCATTTACGATGACGGAAAAGAGGCATTTCATCCATGGGATAGCTATATCGGAAATATGCCATATTACGAGATGGATATGACGGTAAATGCATGGATGCCGTTGCCGAAACCATACAGGAGAGGAGGAACACATTGATAGAGACACAGGAAATGATTGCGATACTGGCCGTTGTGATAGTGGCCGTGTTTGTGATTGTAGTCGGATTCGATTGTATAAAAGACGGAATGTGCGATATAGGAGCAGTGATTCATGACATTATCGCAGCTCCTGTCCGACATTACAGACAGAAAAAGCTCATGGAACAGATGGAACAGGAATGGGAGAATTACCTGGAGAAGAACAGGGCAAAAATGGTCAGGAATTTGATGAAAGAGCAGCAAAGACATTTTTCCACGAGCATCGGAGAAAAGCACACTGTAGAGGAGTGGGGAAAGGCTCTGGAAGAATTTGCGGAGTATCAATGTCAGCAGGATAAGGAGGAAAGAACATGGCAGGATCATATCATGGACAGGTTCATGAGGAGAATCTGAAAAGACTGAAGGAGTTTCATCAGGTATCAAAGAAAAACAGATACAGAAAGTGTCTGGTCACTTGCTCTGAAAAGAATCCAAAGGGCAGGACGAGAAAAGTACAGAGAAAGGCACTGTTTCATAAATGGGATGAAATCAAACAGGTTATAGATGCGTCTCCGATGATCGGAGGACACCCAGGAGGCCAGATAGCGTACACATTGGGAATTGTGGAATTTATGGACGGAACCGTGGGACAGGTATCTCCGGGATATATAAAATTTCTGGATACTGAGGACTTTGCGGGAGATTGTAACGAGTAGGGAGGAATAAAGATGCCAAACGTGCGACCACTGAACAAAAAGAAATATGGGATAAGCAAACACGCATTCGGAACGGCGTACTCATATTGTCTGCAATATCCGGAATGGAGAGAGGAGCTGGGCAGCAGGACATCAACCGTCAAGAGTCCTCAGATAACCGGAATGCCAGGGGCGCACAACGGCAGTGATGCAACAGCCAACCTGGCAGAGCGCAGAGTAGAGTTGCGTGAGAAGATGCATAAAGTTGAGGATACAGTCAGGGATGCGGTAGGGGACAATAAGAGCCTCTATGAGTATCTGCTGGAATATGTGACAACGGAGGGAGCAACGTTTCACTGGATGAAGCAGAAAGGGATACCGTGTGAGAGGACATATTTCTATGAGGTCAGAAGATATTTCTATTACCTCATGGCGCACCGAATCTGAAAGTGCGGTACTCACAGGACAACTTTTATGTTATATTGATAAGGTCCAAAAGATGAGAACCAAGATTCTCAGACGTTATCCCTCACAAAAGCTCCGGAAAACCCGGAGCTTTTTTCGTTGGAGGAGACATGACACAAGAACAGATTGATTATGTGAAAAAGTGCATCAGAGAGGACATTCACAGATTCTACGTGTGGGGACCGTGGAAGAAAGTACGCAGAGAGGTTCTGCAGATGGATCATGGAGAGTGCCAGAGATGCAAGGCAAAGAAGATATACACGAAAGCTACGACAGTGCATCATGTGAACTATGTCAAGAAACATCCGGACATGGCTCTGGAGATATGGTATGAGTGGCATGGTGTACGAAAAAGGAACCTGGTCAGTCTGTGCCACGACTGCCATGAGGCAGTGCATGGATACAGGAAACCAGAGAAGAAAGAAACTCTGACAGAGGAAAGGTGGGATTGATATGGCAAGGACAAGCGATACAGCAGATTATATGGTCACACAATGCCAGGCGTGCGGAATGCTGAATGTGATACCGAGAGAGTATTCAGATGGTCGAGTGTGTGCGGATTGTTCAGGAGGGCCATTGATGCCGATGGGATACGCAATACTACAGGAGAGACCAACGAGCAGAATCACGGTGCAGGTAGATGTGGAACGTGACCAGTTAGACAGATTGATTGATGATGTGGCAACAGTCAATGACACTGTGGACGGAATCATTCAGAAGATAGGGAAAATAAAAGAGGGATAACATGAAGCAGGAACGGATCATCAAATGCGGAGGACAAAAGATAAAGGTATTCAACTGTGATCCGGAAAAGAATACGCAATGTGACAAAGAGTTCTGTATGCATAATATAAATGCAATAGACGGGCTGTGCAATCACACAACGAATCCGGATTTTGCTCTGGAAATTGGACAGAAAGCACAGAAAAAAGCGTATACCCCCGGTCGAAAAAATTAGCGTTTTAATTTCGACCACGGAGACCGGTGGGTGGCCTCGACAACGCCGAGAAAGTTCGCACATGATAAAAAAATAAAAAATAGGGGGTGGGAATATGGCGCAAAAAAAATCGGATATATTAGAAAGTTTAATTTCTCAGCTTGAGAAAAAACAGGCTGATATTTCATGTTTTTTGGACCTCATAGATGACTATATGGCCCTCTACGATATCAAGAAAAAGCTAAAAACAGACATAAAAAAGAGAGGAGTATCCTATGAGGCACAATCTGCATCCGGCAAGGCCACCATCATAAAACAAAATCAATCCGTCAAAGATCTGGTGGCCGTAAATAAGCAAATGCTTATGATATTGGACAAGCTGGGTCTGACCACGGAGAAAACCATAAGGGATGACGATGATGACAAACTGTGATCCACGAATAGAAGCCTACATGGAGGCAGTGGAGACAGGAAAAGTGGAGGCGTCCAAAGATGTCAAGGCACTGATGAAACATGTCAGAAAGTGTTTTGAGACGGAGGACATCTATGTGGACCAGCAGCAGCTGACGGACTACCTGGGACTGGCACGATATTTCCCGTATGATGAGGTTTTTCCGTGGCAGCAGTTCGTGATTGGACTGCATGACTGCACGTACTGGCGGGAGAATGGACGGCCAAGGTGGCCGGATCTGTTCTGCCTGATTGGACGAGGTGCGGGAAAAGACGGAACAATAGCGCTGGAATCAACGGCACTGGCATCCGAATACAACGGAATCAGAGAATATGACGTTGATATCTGTGCGAACAATGAGGACCAGGCTCTCCGGCCGGTACAGGATATCGTTGGAGCATTCGAGCAGCCTAAGTGGCTCAAAAAGCTCCAGCGATTTTTTAAGTGGACAAGGGAGAAAGTGGTCTGCAAGAGCACAAGGTCAACGATAAAGGGACATACAAACAATCCGGGCGGAAAAGATGGTCTCCGCTCCGGAATGGTAGTGCTCAATGAGATTCATCAGTATCAAGACTATAAGAATATCAATGTATTTACGACCGGCCTGGGAAAGAAGAAACACCCACGCCGGTCATATTACACTACCCAGGGAGATGTCAGGGAGGGACCGCTGGATGATCTGCTGGAGACAGCAGAGGGAATCCTATTCGGAGGAGAACCGGACAACGGACTACTGCCGTTTATCTGCCGGCTGGACAGCAAGGCAGAGGTACACGATGAGAAGAACTGGGAAAAGGCAAACCCATCGTTGAGATACCTACCGGATCTCATGGAGGAGATCCGGAAAGAATACAGAGACTGGTTGAAACGGCCTGAGAAGTTCACGGCATTCATGACCAAGAGAATGAACCTCCCAGACGGTTCCAGCGAGATCAAAGTGTGTGCTTATGAAAGAATCAAAGCCACTAACAGACCTATACCGGTAGATGATCTGGTGGGAAGAATGTGCACCTGTGGCATCGACTTCTCAAAAGTCACTGATATGATTTCTGTCAATCTCCATTTCAGAGACGTGGATACCAGGTATGATCTAAACCATTCCTGGCTCTGCCTGCAGTCAAAAGACTTGCCAAGAATAAAGGCACCATGGAAAGAATGGGCGGATCAGGGACATATCACACTGGTTGATGATGTGGAAATCCACCCGGAGCTGATCGTGGACTATATTGCAACGCAGATGGAATACTATTCGATCAAGAAAATGGCAATAGATGATTTCCGCTATGCTCTGGTGGCCAAGTATCTGCAGAACATTGGTTTTGATGCAAAAGTGTACAAAAACCTAAAACTGGTAAGACCGTCAGACATCATGAAAGTTGCGCCGGTTATAGACAGCTGTTTTGCAAATGACTATTTCGTGTGGGGAGATAACCCAGTGTTGCGCTGGGCAACAAATAACACAAAGATGGTTAGATACGGCCGGAAACCGGGAAAGGAAGATGATGCCGATATTGGAAACTTTGTATATGCAAAGATTGAGGCAAAGTCAAGAAAGACAGACCCTTTCATGGCATTGGCTGCATCTATGACGGTAGAGGATGACCTGCCGTATGCTCAGAGCGTAAGCGCACCGGATCTGGGCGTATTCACATATTAGCGCAGAAAGGAGGAAACAGACATGGGATTGAGTCTCAGAAAGCTATTCAAGGCAAGAGAAAAACCGGAAGAAGATGTGCAAAGAGTATCATCTGTGGAAATTGCAGATCAACAGGTTCGTGATGCAGTAACAGAAATATGTCTGAGAGAGCTGGCGTTCTGGACTTGTGTAGGGAAGATTGCCAACGCTCTGACAAAATGTGAATTTCGCACGTTTTACGAGGGAGAGGAATTGTTCAAAGATGAATATTATCTATGGAACTACGAACCGAACCGCAACCAGAACAAAGCAGAATTTTTATCAAAGGCTATGGAGCAGTTGTTCCGGAACAATGAGCTTTTGATTGTAGAGAGCTATGACGGACAGCTCCTGGTGGCTGATGATTTTTCCGTGACGAAAAATGCACTGTATGGAGACACTTATACCAATGTGCAGGTGGATGATTACACATTTTCGCGGTCATTCCGAAGTTCAGACGTGCTTCACTGGACACTCAACAACAAGAATGTAAACCGGATCATGCAGCACCTGTATGACTCATACAGCAAGCTGATTGATTATTCTGCAAAATCGTATCTCAAAAGCAGAGGCAGCAGGGGAACCCTGAACATTTCGGCAATGGCTCAGAGTGACAAATTGTTCAATGAGAAACTGGAAAAGCTCATGAATGAGTATTTCAAGTCATTCTTTGAAAGCCCAAACGCTGTCCTGCCACTGTTTGAGGGGTATTCATACACAGACATTGGCTCAAAGACTTACAGTGAGGGAACCAGTCGTGATATCAAGAGTCAGTATGATGACATCTTTGACTTTACAGCCAGAGGATTCTCCATGCCGCCTACACTGGCCAAGGGAGACGTGCAGGACACCGAGAAAGCAGTGGACGAGATGTTGACGTTTTGCCTGGACCCGCTTGCACAGATGTTCATGCAGGAAATCAACCGCAAGAGGATTGGAAAAAACGGGATACAGAAAGGAACAAAGCTACAGATCGACACCATGAGAGTCAAACATATTGACATGTTCGACATTGCAACATCAGCAGACAAGCTCATCAGCTCCGGAATCTATACAGTGAATATGATTCTGAGAGCACTGGGAGAGATTCCGATAGATGAGGATTGGGCAGACCAGCATTTCATCACGAAAAACTACTCAACTATCCAGGAAATCCTGGAAGAACAGCAGAAAGGAGGTGGGAAGAATGCCAAGACAGGATAAAGTATTTGTATGTTTTCAGAAAGCAGAGGACGATACTCACAAATTATACATCTATGACGATGTGACAGCATACGGCACATTTAACTGGAGCACATGGAGCTATGAGGAATCGGAGACATCTGCAAAGTATTTCCAGGAGCAGCTTGCAGCAATTCCTGATACAGCAACCATTGAGCTGCATATCAACTCAAACGGAGGATCTGTCAAAGAGGGCGTGGCGATCTATAGCCAGCTGAAACAGAAGAACTGCAAAAAGGTTGGATATGTGGATGGAGTTGCCTACAGCGTAGCGTTCCTGATCCTGCAGGCGTGTGATGAGCGCGTTATGGGACTGGGAACATCTGCATTGATTCACAATATGTGGATGAGTGTGGATGGAAATGCCAAAGAACTCAGAAAAGCAGCAGATGATCTGGATACGCTCATGGAGTCAAACAGACAGATTTTTCTGGAAAAATCAAACCTGGAAGAACAGCAGCTCATTGACATGATGGAGGCAGAAACATTCCTAACACCGGAGAAAGCTCTGGAATACGGCCTCATTGACCGGGTAGACAGCTACCAGGCTGATGATAAGGATGTACAGCAGAGACTGATGAGCCGCGTGCAGCAGCTGTCCGGTGTGATTGCACAGCAGAAATCATTTCGGGAACAGTTGGAGTCTATGCGGCAGCAGGGAGGAGAACCAAAACCTCCGGTACCGACTCCAAAACCAGAGCCGGAAGAAAAGAAACTCACAAACCAGTTAGCAAAATTATTCCAAAATATGTAAAGGAGAACTGATATGAAGAATAAAGACGTATTAGCAATGGAAAAGGCCAAGATCGTTGAAAAAATGAATCAGGCCATCAAAGATGACGATGCAAAAGCATTCAGTGAGGCGTTCACTGAGCTGTGCCAGAAGATTGAGGACAATGTTCTGGAGCAGGCCAAAGAGATGCTGGTGGAGCAGGATGCAACAATTCTGGCACAGAGAGGTGTACGCCAGCTGACATCCAAGGAAAAACAGTATTACGAGAAAATCATTGAGGCTATGAGATCCACAGATCCGAAACAGGCTCTCAATGAAGTTGAGGTGGTTATGCCGGAAACAATCATTGATTCTGTCTTTGATGAACTCCAGACAAACCACCCGCTCCTGTCCAAGCTGAATGCAACCACAGTGACAGGTCTGACAAGAATGATGATGAATACAAACGGCGAGCAGAAAGCAGCATGGGGCAAGCTGACAGCCAAGATCATCGAGGAGCTGACATCTGGGTTCAAAGAGGTAGATGTAACACAGGAAAAACTGAGCGCATTCCTGCCGGTTTCCAAGGCTATGCTGGATTTAGGACCGACATGGCTGGATACATACGTGCGTCAGGTGCTCTATGAGGCACTGGCAAACGGGCTGGAGTACGGTATTGTACAGGGAACTGGAAAAGATGAGCCAATCGGTATGATGAAACAGGTCGGAGAGGGCGTTGTTGTGACAGGCGGAAAATATCCGGACAAAAACGCTATCAAAATGACTGCACTGGACATGACACAGATGGGAAATGTTACAGCAATCATGGCCAGAAACGACAAAGGACAGGCAAGAACTGTCACAAGCCTCATTTTGTTGGTTAATCCGGTGGATTATTTCCGCAGAGTGCTCCCGGCCACAAGGATGCTGACGCCGGATGGAATCTATGCATCTGTGCTCCCGGTGGACGCTGAAATCATTCAGAGTGCAGCTGTTCCGGAGGGAAAGGCAGTATATGGAATGGCAACCAAGTATTTCCTGGGCGTTGGAATGGCTAAAAATGGAAAAATTGAATATTCTGACGAATACAGATTCCTGGAAGATGAGAGAGTATATCTCATCAAGCTGTATGCTCATGGTTTCGCACTGGATAACAATGCTTTCCAGGTTCTGGATATTAAGGATCTCCAGCCGTTACGTTTCAAGGTTGTAAGCGAGACAGAAAAAGCAAAGACAGATGATGCAACACTGGCAGATTTGAAAGTTGGTGCACTGAAACTGTCTCCGACATTTGCAGCAGGAACCACAGAATACACAGCAACCACACAGAATGCGTCCAACACAATCACAGCGGTACCGACAAGTTCCACAGCGGAAATTGAGATCACGGTGGGAGATGTGAAAGTGACAAATGGAGCAGCAGCAAACTGGTCCGAGGGTTCCAATACTGTGACTGTAAAAGTGACTGACGGAGCACAGACAAAGAGCTACAAAGTAACAGTGACAAAGGAGTAAATGAATTATGGCAGACGATAAAGACAACAAGCTCCTAAACGAGATCAAAAATTATCTGGAGATAACCTGGGATGATTCCCTGGGAGATGAGAAGATGAGGGGCATGGTCAAAAGAGGAATGGCTGCCATAAGCGGAAAAATAGGGGAGTGCAATTTCTATGAGGAAACTCAGGAAAAAGCGCTCCTTTTTGATTATGTCATGTATGCCAGAGCTGGGGAGATACCTCAATTCTGGCAGAATTACAGAGATGAGATCATTTCTCTGCAGATAGACAGAAAGGTGGACGGATATGCCGCGGATCAGCAGTAAGCATTTTGAAAATTTTGGAGATGGTCTGCTGACGATCTGTGAAGCAGACGAACGGAGTCTGACTAGAACAAAACTGGAGCATATACGTTTTGGAAACAGGACGGTAGGCGTGACCAGATACTGGCAGGCGCAAACGGCCGGAAACCAGGTGGATAAGCTCCTGGCAGTTCCACTGGAGATACTGGATGCGGAGCAGATCGAGGTCAACGATGTGATTATTCTGGAAAATGAGACGGACTGGTTATGGGATAACATGACATTTGACGAGTCAGAGATGAAAGACCGGGCCGGACATTATCAGATTAAGCAGGTACAGCCGAAGTACGACACGAAACCACCGGCGCTGTACCTGTCACTGGAAAAACTGGTGCACCCATTCAAAGACGGGAGGGATTCTGGTGGCGGTTAAAATTGGAGATCTGGCCAAGGCTGTCATGAAAGAGCTGGACGATTATGGCGTTGCGGTTGGCCTGGAGGTTGAAAAAGTATCCAAGGAAGTTGCCGAGGATACGGCCAAAATGCTGAATAAAACATCTCCAAAGCTGACAGGAGACTATGCAGCGTCATGGACTTACGGGACAGGAGAAACCAAACGGACAAAGCATACAATGGTTGTCCATGCGGAAAAACCGGAATACGCTCTGACACATCTCCTGGAAAAAGGCCACCAGAAGCGAAGTGGCGGAAGAACAAAGGCCATAGTGCATATTGCACTTGCAGAGGAGGCAGCAGTAGATGAGCTAGAAAAGGAGCTGAGGACGAGACTATGACAAAAGATCAGATTGAGCAGATGCTGGGAGAAATGGGAATCCCGTTCAGATATCATCATTTCACACAGAAAGAGATGCAGGACATCCCGCTCCCTATTGTTGTATGGCTGACACCGGGAACAGATAATTTTTTCGCAGATGGCAAGACATACAAAAAGATAACGAAACTGGATATTGAACTCTACACAGATGACAAAGACTGGGAGCTGGAGAAAAAGTTGGAGGAAATCCTGGACAAACATGACATTGCCTGGGAGCAGACAGCCTCTGAGTGGCTGGAGTCGGAGAAAATGTGGGAGTCGCTATATGAAATGGAGGTATAGAAAATGACTGGAACAGAGAACAAAGTCAAGTACAACATTAAAAACGTCCATGTGGCCAAGCAGACAGAAAAGACTACAGAGGGAACAACTACATACACGTATGATAATCCGAAAAGTATTCCTGGAGCGGTCAGCATCAGCCTGGACGCACAGGGAGAGATTTCCAAGTTCCACGCAGACGGAATTGCGTACTATGTGACAAGCGCAAACAACGGATATGAGGGAGATCTGGAAATGGCACTCATTCCGAGCTGGTTCCGCGTGGAAATTCTCAATGAAGAACAGGACAGAAATGGCGTCCTTGCGGAAAATGCAAACAAAACAACAAATCCGTTCGCTCTGCTGTTCGAGTTTGATGGAGACGTGAAAGCAATCCGCAGATGCTTATATAACTGCACATGCACAAGACCGTCTATTGCATCCGAGACAAAAGAGGAGACAGTAGACCCTGGAACAGAGACACTGACAATCACAAATAGTCCGAGAAAAGACGGTCTGGTAAAAGTACAGACAGGACCGGACACAGCAGATGGAACATATACAGGTTGGTACAACAAAGTATATGAGCCGGTTGCCACGACAAGCGAGGTGGCACAGGCAGCTGAAACAAAGAAATAGGAGGGATAGATTATGCTGAGAAAAAAGGTGGAAATTGATGGCAGAGAGGTGGAGTTCAAGGCGTCAGCAGCGGTGCCGAGAATCTACCGGATGAAATTCCGCAGAGATCTTTTCTTGGATTTGCAGAAAATCACAAAGTCTGTGAAAAAGAAAGGCAAAAAAGAGGATAAGGAGTCAAGCGAGATTCCGATTGAGGACCTGGAAATGTTTGAAAATATCGCGTATATCATGGCACAGCACGCGGATCCGGAGAATGTACCGCCGGATATCATGGACTGGCTGGAACAGTTCAACACATTTTCCATTTATCAGATCCTGCCTGCCATTCTGGAACTCTGGAATATGAATGAGGAGACGAAAAGTCAGGCAAAAAAAAACTTAGACCGAGTAGCCGGGAGCTAAACACTCCATTATTTCTCCTGAGATGCTGTCAGGTCGGGATCTCTATCCGGGATCTGGATCTGGTTACGGTCGGAATGGTCATGGATATGTTTACTGAGCAACAGAATGATTCATACAAATATCCAAGAATGGCCACACAGGAGGATTTTGACAAGTTCTAAGGAGGTGGAACAGGATGGCGGCAGGCCGGAATATCAAAGGAATAACGATTGAAATCGGCGGAGATACCACAGGCCTGCAGAAAGCCCTAAGCGGTGTAAACGACAAGCTGAAAAATACTCAGGCACAGCTGAAAGACGTGAACACTCTGCTGAAATTAGATCCATCAAATACGGTGCTGGTAGCGCAAAAACAGGAATTACTGAAAAATGCGATAGCAGACACAGCAAGCAAATTGGACACGCTGGAGGCGGCACAGAAAGATGTGACAGCAGCTCTGGAGGCCGGAAAGATTGGCCAGGAGGAGTACATGGCTTTCCAGCGAGAAGTTGAGGCAACCAAGGCAACATTGAGCCGGTATCAGTCAGAACTGGACGGATTAAATACCGAACAGGACAGACTGGCTACGAACACCGAACGCCTCAGCAAATTATTTGACGCTCTGGGAGCGGACGTGGATGATTATGCGGACGTCCTGGGCAGTAAGCTGGTAACAGCAATCAAAAACGGATCTGCATCATCAGATCAGTTGAAACTGGCCATTGAAAAGATTGGAAGATCAGCCACAGACGGAAAAGCTGACATCAAACAGATGACAGACGCTCTGGATACGGTAGACGATGGACAGGCAATCAAGAACCTCATCCAGGACTTAAAAGAAGCAGGAACACAGGCAGACAACACATCAGAACAGCTGGACGAGATGGGGAAAACCCTCTCAGCAGGCGCATTGATGGAGGCTGCCGATCAGCTTTCTGGACTGGGGGATAAAATAACAGAATTAGGAGACAAAGCAAAGGACGCTTTTCTGGAGACACAAGATGCCACAGTAAAAGCGTCCACTTATTTTGGAGAAACCGGGAAAGCGGCTGAGGAAACAGCCGGAGTCATCAAGGACGTATATGCTGAGGGCGTGGGAGATTCCATGGACTCTGTATCAAACGCGGTCATTACGGTCAAAAAGAACCTGAAAGATCTGGATGAGACTACACTGACACATCTGACAGAGCAGGCAATCACGCTGGATGAGCTGTATGGAATTGACATGAATGAGACTCTCCGAGGTGTCAACAGCCTCATGGAGCAGTACGGACTCACGGCACAGCAGGCCATGGACTATATCGTAAAGGGTACACAGAATGGCCTGGATAAGACAAACGAGCTGGGGGATAACCTCTCAGAGTATTCTGGAAAGTTCGCTCAGGCCGGTTATTCCGCTCAGGAGTATTTCCAACTATTGCAGAACGGACTGGACAATGGAGCGTATAACCTGGACAAGGTAAACGATGCCATTAACGAAGTCACGACCAGACTGGTTGATGGAACAATAGCGGATTCCCTGAGCAAAATTGATGAAAAGACCGGGGAGGTACAAGCCGGAACCGGAGGCTGGAGCAAAGAAGTTGAGGATGTATTTAAACAGTGGCAGCAGGGCGGAGCTACACAGAAAGATGTTATTGATGCCATTGTGACAGATATTCAAAACACAGAGAACCAGCAGGACAAACTGAACAAAGCAGCGCTGGCATTCGGTACAATGGCCGAGGACGGCAATGCGAAGTTCATAGAATCGCTCACATCTGTGGGAAACACATATGATGACGTGGCTGGATCAGCAGAGAATATGTTCGACCAGTCCACGACAGACTCCCAGACGTTTGAGGCAAGCATGAGACAGCTGGAGCAGAGCCTGATTCCGTTGGGAGAGGCACTGATGAACCTGGCAAACAATATCATTCCACCGATAGCAGCAGGATTGAAACAGGTGGGAGAGTTTTTCGGAAAACTGCCAGAACCGGTACAGAATTTCGTGGTTATACTGGGGGCTGTGATTGCCGCCTTTACCACTCTAGCCCCTGCCATATTGGCCGTGATAAATATCGTAAGTATTTTAGGCGTGGCAACATTGGGGCCGATTATCGGAATCATTGCCGGTGTAGCTGCAGCAATTACCGCAATCATAGCCATCGTGAAAAACTGGGGCACTATATCGGAGTGGTTCGGAGATTTATGGGTAAAAGTGAAAGAGAAATGCTCACAAGTGTGGGAATCAATCTGCTCATTTTTTACCGAAACGATACCGCAGGCATGGGACAGTCTGGTGTCAAAATTCCAAAGCATTCCGGAATGGTGGTCAGGAATCTGGCAACAGGTCGGAGATTTCTTTTCTCAGATCTGGCAGTCAATCTGTTCATTCTTTACGGATACAATACCGCAGGCATGGCAGAACGTGGTTTCATGGTTCCAGGGCATCCCGGAATGGTGGTCAGGAATTTGGCAGCAGGTGGCTGATTTCTTCTCAGGAATCTGGCAGTCCATGATGGAAAACCCTGTGCTGTCATCAATCGTAACAACCATACAGGAATTGTGGCAGAATGCAGTCACTACGCTGCAGGGCATCTGGTCCGGTCTGACGGAGATTGCATCAGGAGCCTGGGAGTTGCTGAAAAATACGATACTTGCACCGGTGCTTTTGTTGATCGACCTGGTAACAGGAGATTTCACTCAGTTGGCGTCCGATGCACAAAATATCTGGCAGAATATCCAGGACGCTGCATCACAGATCTGGTCTGGAATACAGCAGGTGGTCACATCATTTGCAGAGGGATTGGTCACTCATGTGGTTACTCTGGTTACAGGATTTATGGACACCCTGTCAAGTTTGTGGGACATGATAAAGCAGACGGCGCTCAATACCTGGGAAAATCTGAAAAATTCTGTGGTTCAAACAGCAACAAATTTGAAAGATTCTGCAATCCAGGCGCTCCAGAACCTGAAAGAATCTGCATACCAGAAGTGGCAGGAAATGAAGCAGAACGCACACGACAGCTGGGAGAATTTAAAGAGCAGTGTGGTTCAAACCGCACAAAATCTGAAAGAGTCAGCGGTGCAGGCGTTCCACAACATGGTTTCCGGAATCGGAAACGCACTGAGCAGTCTGGGATCAACTGTGCGGAACGGATTTTGGTCAGCAATCAGCTTTATCACATCACTGCCAAGCCAGGCAGTACAGTGGGGACGAGATTTCATAGACGGAATAGTTTCCGGAATCAGGAACGCCATTGGAAGAGTCAGAGATGCCGTGTCAGACGTGGCATCTACAATCCGCTCATTTCTGCATTTCTCAGTGCCTGATGAGGGACCACTAACAGAGTATGAGTCCTGGATGCCGGACTTTATGCAGGGATTAGCTAAAGGCATCGAAAAGAGTAAATCAGTGGTGGCTGATGCAATCGAGGGCGTGAGCAAAGACATGACCATCAATGCAAACGCAATGATGGATCAGAGCAACGCAAAACAGACAAACGCCATCATGAATATCACATCATTGCTGGCTCAGTATCTGCCATACCTGGCCAAGAGCTTAAACATCGAATGGGATACCGGAGGTGTAGCAGCGAAACTGGCAAGAGATATGGATAGAGAGCTGGGTATCCTGGCAGAGGAGGGAGGATTCCTATAATGGACGCAATTACAAACGGAGCCACGATTGAGATCGTGGCCACCGGCGAAAGATTCCACACTCTGAATGACTGGGGACTGGCAATAGGAAACAATGATTATATTGGAGATGTGGAACAGGAAAACTATTATGTGGACGTGCCTGGAGCGGATGGCTTTCTGGATTTCTCAGAAGCCATCACAGGCCGCCGCATATTCAAAAACCGTCCGATCAGCATCGAGCTGGGCGGTAAGAAACCAAGAGACAACTGGGATATTTTTATTTCAGACCTTAGAAACCTTGTAGAGGGCAGAGAAATCAAGGTCATTTTCGACAATGACTCTGGGTTCTACTGGACAGGCAGAGCATCTATCCAGGGATACGACAGAAATAGGGAGATAGGCACATTCACATTGGCCATTCCGAAAGCTGACCCATACAAGTACAATGTGGCGGATTCTACAGAGGACTGGTTGTGGGATTCGTTTGATTTTGAGACTGGGATCATAGACGAGGGTACGGAAATAACGGTCAAGGCCGGAGAGAGAAAGACGTACACAATCGTTCCAGATCAGATGCCGTTCGTTCCGACCATATACGTGAGCGTTCTGGGATCAGCGGGACTCAAAATGACAGCAAATGGGGAAACCTACACACTGATGAAAGGAAAGAACCGTTTTGCGGATATCACAGTCAATACAGAGGACGTGGTGCTCAGTTTCACTGGAACGGGCACACTCACGATCCGGTACAGGAGGGGGTCACTGTAATTGTATAAAGTTAAAATGGACGGTCAGACCCTCTACTATCCAGGAGATAAAGAGGCGGTACTGACCAATCCAACGCTAAACCTGCAGACGGGATATGCGGGAACCTTTGAGTTTTCGGTACCGCCAAACAACCCACTGTATGACAAGATCAAGAACCGGAGCAGCATGGTCAGTGTGTTCCGGGATACAACAGAATTGTTCTATGGAGAGGTCCGGAAACAGCCGAAAGTAGACCGTTACAGAAACAAAAATGTCTATTGCGCCGGCGCAATGAGTTTCCTGGCGGACTCCATACAGCCACAAGCTGAGTATCACGATATGACACCACGACAGATGCTGGAGACGTTTTTGGATATTCATAACAACCAGGTGGAGGATAGAAAAAAGATCTATCTGGGAAAAGTGACTATCACAGACGCCAATGATTCTCTATACAGGTATACAAACTTTGAGAACACGCTGAAAGCGATCAGAGAGAAACTGGTGGAGAAACTGGGAGGATATCTGAAACTCCGGCATGAGAATGACAAGCTGTATCTGGACTGGATCACGCTGGAAGAATACGGAAAGTATTGCAGCCAGCCGATTGAGTTCGGACTGAATATGCTGGACTACTCACTGAGCAGAACGGCGGAAAATATTGCCACAGCGTTGATTCCGCTGGGCGCACGTCTGGAGGGAGAGTCAGAGATTGACGCTCTGGAGAAGTATGTGGACATTACCAGCGTAAACGGTGGATCAAATTACATTTATAACCAGAGCGCGGTGGAAAACTTTGGGTGGGTGTGGATAACTAACACCTGGCAGGACGTAACAGAGCCATCAAACCTGCTCAGAAAAGGAAAAGAGTGGCTGGAGGATAACCAGTTTGAGAATCTAACACTGGAACTGACGGCGGTAGATCTGTCCATGATGGATAGTGACTACGATGCTTTTGAGTGTGGAGACAGGATTCAGTGCAGAGCGAAGCCATACGGAATGAACAGAGTTTTTCCGGTCATGGAGATGCAGATTCCTTTGCAGAAACCGGATGGAGCAACACTGACACTGGGAGAGAACAGAAAGCTGACCTATACAGAACAGCAGAGCAGAATCTATTCCGGAGTCACAGCAACAGCCGAGGAACGCCGGAAAATTCAGAATCAGGAAGTCCGGGCGGCCATTGATAACCTGACAGCAAAAATGACAGGAACGGCCGGAGGATATCATCTGGAAGAATTTGACGAAAATGGACTCTGGCTCAGAGAGCTATACATGGACGCTCCGAGCAAAGAAAAGGCCACAAAGATTCTGCAGATAAACAAGGAGGGCATCGGAGGCAGTCACAACGGATATGCAGGACCGTACACAGTGGGAATGACACTGGACGGCCAGATTATAGGCGAACGGATCACGGCCAACTCTGTCAGCTCAGAAAAGCTAACGGTTGAGTATAAATCCGAACTGGAGGGGAAATTCTCACAGGCCACAAAGAATGCCAATGATTATACAGACAAGCGGGAAACCGCTGTGAAAGAAATTATCACAACTAGCATCAAGTCGATAGAGGACAAGATACAGCTGGCGGTTACGGATCAGAAAAGCATCACGAACCGGTATGATTATATCAAAGGCGGAGACAACCAGAGTCTGGACGTTTCAAAGTTCACGGCATCGGCCAATGCCACAGCGGCAAAGAGCACAGCCGGGAATATGAACGCCATCCTGATGACCAAAACAGACGGAAACACAGCATCAATCCAGCAGAGCCTGGGAACATTGCCGGCAGGCACCTATGAGATAGAGGTTAAGGTGCACACGCCTACTGGAAAGAAACCGAGCTATTGTTATTTTGGCTTTTCCGGAAATACAATCTCACAGTACTTGTCAACGGTAAACTGTGATAAATGGTATACATTGAAAAGAACTGTTACCTACACAAGCGCCGGCACAAGATCCTTTTATCTTTCTATTACTGGATCATCCGGACAGCAAATCTATCTGACGGATATCCGGGTGTTAAGAAACGTGAAAGAACTGATTGACGATGTGGACGCAAGAATCACGGTAGAGGCCGGAAAGATCACTCAGCAGGTATCTGAGATGTATGAGAGCAACAGTCATAACTACTGTACAAACGGATCTTTTTCAGATAGCGAAGATAAGTTCACTGGCTGGTACCGGTCTAACAATACACAGGTTACACAGAACACGTTTTCCGGAAAATCATGTGCTCAGATCACGAATACGACAAGCACCTATTATCTACGATGGTATCAGAAACCGTTCGACAAAAAGGGAAAAGTCAGAGTAAGGTTCAAAGCGGCCTGTGCATCAGGGCAGGAGAAAACAGCCATAATCAGAGTGACAATAGATGGAACGTCACACTATACAAATGCAGGAGACTTGAGCACATCCTGGAAAACATTTGAATTTGAGAATGATGCAACACCGCCATATTTTTATACATATTTCTACAATAACGTGGCCAATACAACGGTATACATCACAGACGTGGAAATCATGGGATATGCGGCGGCCTATACTGAGTCTCAGTTGAAACTGACAGCCAACGATATCACGGCGGAAGTCACAAGAGCGAAAAAAGCAGAGGATACACTGAAAGGCAGTATCCAGGTCAATGCGGATGCTATCAAGCTGAGAGTGTCAAAAGGAAAAATTTCCTCAGAGATCAGTGCAGAGTCTGGCTCTATTTCAATTAAGTCGAACAGAATCAGCATCAGTTCCACAAACTTTACGCTCACGGCATCTGGATATGTAACCATGAAAGGTGCAAGTTGTCAGGGAAGTTTCGAGGCGAAAAATGGAGACTGGTGGATAAAAATGAGCTATGGAGAAATCACTGGAGGATACAGCGGTTCGACCTATGGATACATTGATTTCAACGGAGCTTACAACAACACCAACGAACACACGTTGAGAATCATGGGAAACACTTGCGTGGATATCAAAGGAAAGCTGTGTACAGCTACCAGCTGGAACGCTGGAACAGTATACACGACTTACACCGGAACGCGCAGAAAAATCACGAATATAAGAGACATCGGAAACGGAGCTATAGAATGGTCGTGGACAGATGAAACCTATAGAAATGGATTATTGATGGGATAGGAGGAGAATCATGAACGTAGGAGCAATTTTGGATAATGTAGCAGGAGAACTGGACGCACAGGTGCTGGCATATATGCAGGAGTACGCAATTCCACCGAGTCTCATGGATAAGGTGCTGGATAGAATCCAGTCACACATGAGGCAGATGAAGTCAGAAGAATACGCCCAGGAATTGATGAAAACACAGATTGATCTGGCGGTAGCCAATACAGAGCAGACCGGCACAGAAGAACAGCAACCAAAATCAGGAACAGAGGTGGATGATATCGAAGATTTCAAGAAAAAAGTTGGAATAAAGGGAGGAGACAAAAATGCAGACATTCTCAGCGAAGAAAAACAACAGAGCAACAATGATAAGACCGTATGAGTTGGCGCTGTATTGCGTCCAAGGATATGATATCTGGCAAGAGACACCGGAAGAAAAAAGGCTTGCGAGACCAGGACATCCGGAGGATCTGGAAACGGTAGCTCTGGAAGATACAGCCCATACGATGAAGTTAGGAGGTTAAACATGGCAAACGTAAGGAAGTACACGGAACAGATTGCCAGCGCCAAGAAAGGAAAGGACGTCAGAGCTGCGATTGTTTCTGCAATCAATGAGGTGTCTGATGAGAATAATACATACAATCAGACAAAGGCGGACATCCAGGCGGCACAAAAGTCAATCAATGCAGACGTGACAAAAAACCAGCAGATACAGCAGGCATTTAACAGTAATTTGCAGGAGGCCAAGGAAGTCCAGAAAGACCTGACGGCTAAAATGAACAAAGGGACTACACTGGCGGAAAACCTGGAAAAGAAGAACACAACAGCAACCTCCCTGGACAAGAGCCTGGGAGAAAAAAATACAGCAGCCACAAAGACGGTGCAGACATTAGAGGCAGACATCACGGCAGCAGGACAGGCAGAAAGAAGTCTGGAGGCAGATGTGACAGCGGCCAACAAGGCAGCTCAGACTTTAGAGGCGGATACCACAGCTGCAGGAAAAGCAAAGCAGAGCCTTGAGGAAGATATCACGGCAGCAGGACAGGCAGAAAGAAGTCTGGAGGCAGATGTGACAGCGGCCGGAGAAGCCAAAACAAAACTGGACGCAAGTATCAAAACATCTGGAGAAAACATCACAACCATGCAGAATCTGGTCCAGAATGCTGACCAGATCAAAACAGGACTGGAGACTGACCTGAACAATGCACAGCAGGCGTCAAAAGATCTGAAGCAGAATACAGCAGCCAGCGTCACGAAAATTGAAACAGCTGGCCAGACACAGATTGATCTGATTAAGCAGAACGGAGGGGGCGTTGAAAATGCACTCTCCAATTATTTTGCACTCAGGAGAAACGGAAAGGTATTCACAACAAAGATTTATAAATGGGAGACCTCCACAAGCCCTGTGGGCGTGAAAATGAATGCCAATGAGAATATGGTTGCGGAGCCATCTGTGGGAAGAACAGAGGGCAGAGATGATTATGCTCAGTATGGCCTATTTCATCATTTTACCTGCAATTTTTCTGTAGACGAGAATGGTTTCAACCATGTAGATGCCCTGGAGGGCCAGATTGGATTTACCAAGTACGGCAAGGTGCAGGTCGGAGAGGTTACAATGAGCGCCTGGTTCGGTATTGAGGACACTACCGAGGCAGTCCTATATCATTATTCTGACAGCCAGACAGAGCTGACACCATATCCGATGAAAGAATCTATCAATCCGGACGGAACAATCAGCCCATTCATGATCCATGCCAAGTATGCGGCGGGAGACATTGATGGAGTGCCATATTCATCAAAAGGCCTGGCACCGGCCAATGGCTGCCAGGCAACACAGGCGAGAAATCCAGTCAGCTACACCGGAATGATAACCTATATGCACAAGCTGGGCGGTCACTATTGCGGCACGACAAGCTGGGATCTGTTCTATAGACAGCTCATGATGATTATTAAATATGCAACCACACACAGCCAGAGCATCATGGCCGGATGTACCTCATACAGTAATCAGAACCAGAACCTGGTAGAAGAAACCGGAGTGATGAGAGTGGTACTAACAAAGGCACAGGCGGCTGGTTATGTGATCGGCTCATATGTTTCCATCGGAGACGTTGGTTCAAACACAAACAAAGACCGGTATTATTCCTATATGCACAACAAAGCATACAGCGTTAAAGTTACAAAGATTGAGGACGTGGATGACAGCAATGCAGCAGTATATGTGGATGCTCCGGAGGCATTCGATACGACATTGACCACATGGATCACAACAATGCCATGGCGCAGTGGAGCAACTGATGAGGTGGCTGGCTCAGACGGATCTCCGAACAGCAACACCAATGGGAAAGATCCGTACAAGATCCAGGGCATTGAGACCTGTATCGGAGCCTATGAGGTTTTGGGGAATGTGGTCATGGATATTGTTACCGGTCCGGACGGGAATCCGGCCAGAGATGTTTATGTATGCGAGGATGCCAGCACACTGTCCAGTAACATTGCAACGGTACGGGCAAATTATAAAAAGGCTATCGCACAGGTGGCCTATACGGCAGCATCCTGGAAATATATCACGGAAGAAACAACAGATCCAAACCTGGGAATCATGATTCCTACGAAAGTAGGCGGAGGCTCAACCACTGGATTTGCTGATGGACTGTATACAGATACAGGAGCATCTGGACAGAGAGAGTGGCTTGCGCTGGGCAGTTTGGACGATGGCGCGAATGCTGGCCTCTGGTTCCTGACTGCGGGCGGTGGCTGGTCGACCGCGGGCTGGTATATCGTCTCTGGCGTTTCTCCAAACGGCACCAGGGGTGAATGGCAGGCAACAGCCTGACAGAGGGGCTTTCCCCTTATAAATAAATAACGGACTTGTAACGCTAAACGGGCGGTTTCCTCTGTGGCTTGCGCTGGGCAATTTGAACAATGGCGCGAATGCTGGCCTCTGGATCCTGAATGCGAACAATGGCTGGTCGAACACGAACTGGAATATCGTCTCTGGATTTTCTTGAAATTTATTTGAATTTCAGCGTTACATTTCGCTCTGTAGGAACGGAGCCACCGGAAAGCAGGTGCGTGGGGCATATCCCCAAAATATGATTGAAGCCACACCGCCCAGCTGGGAGCCGAGGAGCCTGACTGGACGGGCACATGGCGCAGTAGGCCATGATGCGGAGTGAGTAGAAAAACCGGAAACTCCTGTATCAAGAAACGAGGACTCACAGTTGAAACGATACTGTAAAAATATACAACTGGATAAAGACTGGATTATGGCCTGTATGCTGGAATGTTTTTCAGATAAATGGAAACGGCGTGATGTGGCAGGGTTCCTGGCCGGATACCAAACCGGTCAACCACTGTCCGTCAGGGCTGTGAGCAGACTGATCCAGGAGAAAAGGAGCAATGTGGACCCGTTGCTGGAAAGAGCAGCGGAAGATCTGGCAAGGGAAATCAAGGAGCGTGATGTTCATTTCCCGGAAATACACTACTCCATGAGGTATGACGGAAACTCCGGAAAGCTCAGGGAGATAGGAGTGGAGAGCATAAAACAGCAGATATACAATTATGTAGCTGTCAATGCTCTGAAAGAATTATTTGAAAGAAAGATAGGAAAATATCAATGCGCCAGTGTGCCGGGCCGTGGCCAGGTATACGGAAAGAATGCAATAGAGAGATGGATTCGGAAGAATCCGGACAAAACGAGGGCAGGAGCCAAGGCAGATGTGCGGCACTGTTATCCATCTATTAACACAAGAAAGCTCATGAGATTTCTGAGAAAGCAGGTCAAAAATGATGACCTGCTTTATTTAGTGGAGACATTGATTGCATCGTACAAGCAGGGGCTATCCATCGGTTCATATTTGAGCCAGTGGCTATGCAATTACTACCTCAGTTTTGCCTACCACTATGCACAGCAAAAGCTCTTTAAGGTGCAGAAAAGACGTGGCCAGGAGAAACGGACAAGACTGTTCTATAAAATAATCTTTTATATGGACGATATCCTGATCCTGGGACCACGAAAGGTAGACGTCAAAAAGGCCATGCTCATGCTGATCCGATTTTTCAGAGAGGAGCTGGGCCTGGAGATAAAACCGAACTGGAAACTATTCCAGGTTGACTATATCGGAAAAGATGGAAAGCATCACGGAGATTGCATTGATATGATGGGCTACAAAATTTATAGGGACCGCACAGAAGTCCGCCGGAGCATATTCCTCCGGGCAAGACGGGCATATCTGAGATTGAGGAAACAGGTGCAGCGGCGTATGGAGATAGCACTAGATCTGGCGTACCGCTGCATTTCATATTATGGGTGGTTCAAAAATTCAGATTCCAATCACTTCAAAAAGAAGTATGGAATAGAGCAACTGATGAAATACGCGAAAAGGAGGGTAAGCATTGAAAGCAAGATTCACAACAGAACAGCCGGCGGTCAGCTGGCAGCCGCTTGATAACGGAATGGTGGACGTGACAATCTGCCTCAATGGGCAGGAAGTTACAGAAGAAAATCAGCAGATGGTAGAAAAAGAACAGTATATCACTGTGACAGATACATTCTGGGAATATGATTTCCACCAGTTCCGGGAAAAAGCGGAAAACGTAAACCGTGAAGCTGTGGAGAAGAATCCGGAGAAATATCTGGAATATGAGCCACAGAAAGAAAAGACACTGGAACAAAAGGTTCAGGAGCAGGAGGAAACAATCAGGATGCTGAAATCATGCCTGCTGGAAATGTCGGAGGCGGTTTATGCGTAAGTTGCTAATCAATTTATTTTTATTATGTACAGGAAAGGATGGTATTGCAATGATGGCAATGTTATGGGCACAGGAAATTATGAACCAGGAGACAGTAGAGGACGCAAAGAAAATGTATGAAAGGGTTCCACGTCTCTTAAAGACAAAAGTGAAAGATATTCTGGTTAGATCCGGAATGGGAGAGATCACAGAGGAATGATGACTAAGCTGAGAATTATATCAAGGCTATGGTCGCACATCACGGACTTGCGGTTGTATATCAGAGGACAGAGCAGCAAGAGGCTGGAACAGATTGAGGACGAGCTGGATATAACGGAATACTACTGCAGGCCATACGCTGATGTGGACGATGTGGATGATGTATGAGGGCAGAGGGGAGGTGTAGAAAGATGATGAAAGAGCAGTTATGCACCACGGTTGGAATGGTCGGCGGATTCATAGCAGCGCTTTTGGGTGGTTGGGATACAGGATTGCAGACGCTGATGATTCTGATCGGCATAGACTACCTGACTGGCTTGATTGTGGCCGGAGTGTTCCACAAGTCTACAAAGACGAAAAACGGAGCACTGGAAAGCAAGGCGGGATTCAAAGGACTCTGCAGAAAAGCCGTGATTTTGCTGATCGTGCTGATGGCGTACCGGTTCGATATGCTGATTCATGTGAACTACATACGTGACGCCGTGATTATCGGATTTATATCCAATGAGGCTATCAGCATTGTGGAGAATGCGGGTCTGATGGGGATTCCGATGCCGCCACAGATAACAAAGGCAATAGAGATTTTAACAAAGAAATCAGAGGAGGAACATAGAAATGAAGAAAATTAACTGGGTAAGAAAACTGACAAGTAGAAAGTTATGGACTGCAGTTGCATCATTCGTGAGCATGATGATTGTGGCCACTGGTGGAGCTGAGAACACAGCAACACAGGTCACAGCACTGATTATGGCCGGAGCATCCGTGGTGGCGTACATCATCGGAGAGGGTCTGACAGATGCAGCGTGCATCGAAGATGAGACAGAGAAATAACAGGAATAGGGGACGGGAAACCGTCCCTTTTTCTTTGATTGGAGGAAGATCATGGACAAAAAGCAACTTGAAATATTGACGAACATTATCGGAGGAGTGGAGTCTGGCGGTCAGGTATATGGACAACGTAGATACGAAGCATACGCCGGAAAGAGAGCAAACTCAGAGAATGAAAAAACATGCACGTTGGGCTGGGCACAGAATTACGGCAATGAGGCCAGAAAACTCTGCCAGATGATTCTGAAAGAGGATCCGGGAGCATTTCGCGGAGCTGACACTGCAGGAATTGAGTCCAGACTGAGCCAGGACTGGGAGGCGATCGGCTGGAATCCATCTGCAACAGAGAAAGCGGCGCTGATCGCAATCATAACGACACCGAGCGGAAAGAAATGCCAGGATGAGCTGTTTGAACAGCTGATGGAGACATACATCAAACAGGCCGTGGCATACGGAGTCAATACTGTACCAGCTCAGATGATGTGGTGCGAGATTGAACACCTGGGAGGCTTGAAACCGACAAAAAGAATTTTCGGACGTGCGGCAAAACCATACACTCCGGACAGCATCTATGCATCACTGATCCTGGATCAGCAGGATACATCAAACAACAATCAGGTTGGAGACGAGATGTATCAGCCAAGACATCAGTGCTGTGTGAAATGGATCAAGCAGTATGTAGGAGAAGAAAAGGAGAGTGCAGGAATGACAGAGAATGAATTGAGACAGATGGTAGCAAACAACATGAGAGGATGGATCGGACTGAAACGGTCAGATAGATCACACATGGTCATTATCAACTTATACAATAGCTGCCTGCCATTGGCCAGAGGGTACAGGGTAACGGCAACAGATGACTACTGTGCAACAGGAGCATCCGCAGCGGGAATCAAGGCCGGACTCACGGACATTATTCCAAGAGAGTGCAGCTGTGGATATATGATTCAGCTGTTCCAGAAAATGGGCCGGTGGGTTGAAAATGATGCATATATCCCAGATACTGGAGATTTCGTGTTCTATTATTGGAAAGATGGAACGAATTATGCAACAACGGATTGCACAAGCTGGCCGGATCATGTTGGAATTGTTCTGGAGGTCAATAAGAACACCAGAGAGATTCTAATAGGAGAGTGCAACATGGGCGGCGGATTGGTCGGAACAAGAAAGATCAAAATTAACGGCAGATATATCCGTGGATACGGAATACCTGACTATGCATCCAAAGCAACCGGTAAAGGAAACAGTTCTAATTCTGGAACGAACTCCGGAACGACTTCCAGCGGATCAGCATCCGGAGGAATCAATAAGACTCCGAAGTGGGTGGGAGAAATCACACAAGACAACGTTCCGGTTAAGACCTGGGCAGGCAGCTCCACAAGCATCAAGTCCTGGCCGGTACTGGGAACAGGAAACCTGGTGGATATTTGCGATACGATCAAGGACAACAGCGGCCATGATTGGTATTATATCCTGATTGCTAAAAAGGTTTATGGTTTTGTAGATTCATCGTATATCAGACAGGCTGGATCAAATTCCGGAAACAGCTCCAGCGAGGTACTGACCTATAAAGTGGGAACGGTGTACACTCTGCAGGTTGAACTGAAAGTGAGAACAGGAGCAGGAACAGGATGCCCAACCAAGAGCTACAGCCAGCTGACACTGGACGGACAGAGACATGACAAGGACCATGATGGTTGTCTGGATGCAGGTACTCAGGTTACGTGTCAGGCCATCAAGAACGTAGGCAGTGATATCTGGATTCTGGTACCGTCTGGATGGATTGCAGCATACTATGATGGAAATGTATATGTGAAATAATATCAGACATGTGACAAACAGAAAGGCCCCGGCAAAATGCCGGGGCCTTTCTGTGATTTCTTTAAATGTTAAGCAACTGGGCCTTTTTGGCTTCAAATTCCTCATCTGTGATTGCTCCAATATCAAGCAACTCTTTAAGTTTTCGTATTTCATCAAGATTAGAGGCTGTAGCGGAACCAGAGGAGCGCTCATGGATATAATTTTCAATATATTCTTTTATTTCAAGGATCAGATGATCCTCTTTTTTAGAAAAAGTGATGGAATTTTCATCTTTTACAGCTCCGGAGACACCGTTTCGTGCGTCTCTGCCGCCGATGAGAACAATCTGCAAATATCCAGTGGTAAATCCGGGTTTTTTGTATTGTACACCGGAAACATTATTGAGATCATAGGTCTTTTGCCCGATCAGTCCCTTATTAACAGCATTAGTGAAACCACGCGGCTCTACCGTAAGAAAGTTATCGTGAATAGTTACATTGAATTTTCCGTTGCTTTTCAAATGTATAAGAACGGTATTACTATCAGGGAACTCTTTTTGCTTATCAGCTTTTGTGAATAAATCCATAGTGCATCCTCCTAGATAAATGTAAAAATTATAGTCATGCTGACCTTTAACACAATTATGCTTTTGAAATGTGGTAAAGTCAAGAAAAATTCTGATTATTAACACATGATAGGGGCGTACCGGATGAAGATATACGCATACAAGGGAAAAGATAACTTGTGCGGGGAACGCATAAGGTTGGCGAGAGCAAAAAAACAGAATTACACAAAGTGATTTAGCGGCGCGTATGCAGGTGGCCGGAGTTGCGATAGAACGAGATTCAATAAGTCGCATAGAAAGAGGCACAAGAATCGTAACAGATTATGAATTGAAAATATTTTCTAAAGCACTGGGCGTGAGCATGGAATGGCTGACTGATGAAAGTGGGACACTGTAACAGTATGTTGCGGTGTTTTTTCTTGTAAAAAAATACACCCAATGAGTAGAAAAAGATTGACAAATGCACTCAATGGGTGTATTATATAATTGTAGCAAGGGAACAGCAGGAAAGGAGTTAAAAATGGAGAACGAAATGAGTAAAGCAGATCTGATAGCAATGTTAGTATCAATAAGAGAAGTAGCGAGAACAAACGGAGAAACACATACAGTAGAACATATTGAAAAAATCCTTGAAGAGGTAAGAAAGTAAAATAGAATAAAGGGAACACACGAGGGGCGGATACCTAAACAATCCTGCTAACCGCCCCAAGTGCTATAATGTAAATATAGCAGGAACAAAGCAGAAAATCAAGGGGCGTGATAAAATGACGATTGAAGAAGCACGCAAACAAAAGGGAATGAGTAGGCGTGAGGTGTCAGAGTGGTTAGAAATACCATATAGAACACTGTCGAACTGGGAGACTGGAGTGCGGAGCTGTCCGCATTACATTGAAAAGCTGATAGTAGATAAAATAATACAAGGCAAATGATAAGAAGCACATAACAACCCGCAGGACACCGATGCCTGCGGGTTGTTTTACGAAAGAGGCGGGAGTATGGCAAATCAAAAAGGAAGTAGACAATTAAAACACAGCGATAGAATCAGACTGGAGGCTTTATATAATGCTGGCCATAAAGTTGTGGAAATTGCTGAGATTTTGCACGTACACCGCAGTACAATCTACAATGAACTTAAACGAGGCCAATATGAACACTTAAACAGCGACTATACCACCGAAATGCGATATAGTTCAGATCTGGCACAACGAAAATGTGATGAAAACCTGAAAGTAAGGGGAACACAGCTGAAAATAGGAAATGATATCAAGCTGGCAAATTATATTGAGGATAAAATAATAAATGAGGATTACAGTCCGGATGCAATCATAGGAGAATTGACAGCATCAGGCCGATGGAGCGAGTTCCAGACCCAAATATGTACAACCACTGTATACAGTTATATAGATAAAGGAATTTTTCTGAGAGTAACCAATAAAAATCTGCCTGTAAAAAAGAATAGGAAAAGAAAATATAATAAGGTAAAGAAGCAGAAGAGAGCAGAGACGGGCGAAAGCATAGAAAATAGACCGGAGATCATAAACAGCAGAGAGGAGTTTGGCCACTGGGAAATGGATAGCGTTCTGGGGCGCCGAGGAAAATCTAAAAATACATTATTAACACTTACAGAAAGAAAAACAAGAGCGGAAATCATATTCAAATTGAATAACCATAGTGCTGAGGAAGTGGTGGCAGCAGTGGACCGGTTGGAAAAACGCTGGGGAGAATTATTCAAAACGGTATTCAAAAGCATAACTGTAGACAATGGGACAGAATTTGCCTATTGTGAAGAACTGGAGAGATCCGCAATAGGAGCAGGAAAGAGAACAAAGATGTATTACTGTCATCCATATAGCAGCTGGGAAAGAGGGACAAACGAAGTCACAAACAAAATGGTGCGGAGAAAAGTCCCTAAAGGAACGAATTTTGATGATCGAACGGCTGAGGACATCCAGGAGGTTGAAAACTGGATAAATCAATACCCACGGCGTATCCATGGGTATAAATCTGCAGCGGAAATGTTTGAGGAGGAATTGCAGATAATTAGCTAATATATTTCAGCTACAGAATCTCAGACGGCCGGCATGAACCTGGCGGCCTTATTAGAATGCTATCACAAAAGAAAGAGGATATGATAGGAAATAGAAAAGAAACAAATTCTACAAAGAACACGCACCTGTTTTGTGCAAAATAACGATATTGAATTTTTGTCGAAAAAAAGGTTGAAATTTTTAAAAGCGAGAAATATGGCAGGATTTGCTTGACTTAGAGCTGTTTTTTGAATATAATTAAGAGCAGTGTCTTTCTGGATTTATATATAAGAAAGAACTGAAACTGTAGAAACTATATACTATATTATAGTGATGAACTTGATATTGTCAGGAATACTTAAGAAATTCCTGAAGAACTATATCACACAAAGGGAGGTGTATTCAGAATGAAAATGACATTTCAGCCAAAGAAAAGATCTAGATCTAAGGTTCATGGATTCAGAGCAAGAATGAGCACAGCAGGCGGAAGAAAAGTATTAGCTGCCAGAAGAGCAAAAGGAAGAAAACAGTTATCAGCTTAGGCCGCAATTTTGTGGCCTTTTCTTCTATACAGATTTATCTCAGTCGAGAAGACTTCCACCTCTTCAGGTGGTGAGTAATAGTTCGACTTGAATTTTTAGAAGAGATACGTGGAAACGTATGAGGATTTTAATTCGAAAAGGAAATAATTATGAAATTTTCCGAATCTTTGAAAAAGAATAAAGATTTTCAGACTGTTTATCGACAGGGAAAATCTTATGCAAATAAGTATCTGGTTCTATATATTATGGAAAATCAGACAGAGAAAAACAGAATTGGAATTTCTGTAAGTAAAAAAGTAGGGAACAGTGTTGTAAGACATCACCTTACAAGATTGATAAGAGAGAGCTATCGACTTCAAGAAGAATGTTTCCAAAGAGGATATGATTTAGTGGTAATAGCAAGACAGAGTGCAAAAGATGTCACGTATAAAGAAATGGAAAGTGCACTCATCCATTTGGGAAAGCTTCATAAAATATATAAGACTGTTTAGAATACTAAAAAATTGTAGTTAAACAGTAGAAAAAATAAGAGGAATGTGACGCAGATGAAGAAGATTTGTATCAGTATGATTCGATTCTATCAAAAATATCTTTCACCTATGAAGATGAGATATCATTGCATTTATACTCCTACGTGTTCTCAATATGGAATTGAGGCCATTGAGAAGTATGGTGTATTAAAAGGTGGACTGCTAACTGCATGGAGAATTTTGCGTTGCAATCCATTTGCAAAAGGTGGATATGATCCAGTACCTTAAGGAGGAAAAAATATGTACGGAGTATTGGCTGCCGGTTATGGTGACTGGCCAATCATTCATCAGATAGCATGGTTGCTTGGAAAATTGATGAATGGAATCTATAATATTATGGATGGCGTATTCGGAGTACAGAATATCGGTGTTTGTATTATTATATTTACAATTATTATCTATACGCTGATGATTCCACTTACTGTAAAACAGCAGAAGTGGTCAAAGATGTCGGCGGTAATGAACCCTGAAATCCAGAAAATTCAGAAAAAGTATGCAAATAAAAAAGATCAGGCTTCCATGTTGAAACAACAGGAAGAATTACAGATTGTTTATGAAAAATATGGCGTATCCCCAACAGGTGGATGTCTTCCGATGTTGATCCAGATGCCAATTTTATTTGCGTTGTATCCTGTCATTCAGAATATTCCAAAGTATGTTGATGGTGTAAAAGCAGCATATATGCCGGTTGTAGACCAGATTATGCAGGTAGATGGATTCCAGAAAATTATGGAGACAATCGGAGCTGCAAAACCGGTATTAATGAGTGCAACTGCATATGATTATTCAAAAGCCGACACATTGGTTCAGGTATTGTATAAATTCCAGGATTCTACATGGAATTTATTGGTAGATAAGATGCCTTCTATTGAAACTGTAGTAGATGCTACTACAAAGACAATGGGACATTTGAACAATTTCCTTGGAATTAATATTGGTGAGACACCAATGACAATGCTTACAAATTCATTACATCCATTTTCAATTGTTGGAATTATTCTTGCTGTAATCATTCCAATCATGGCAGGTCTTGCACAGTTTATCAGTGTTAAACTCCAGCCACAGCCAGCAATGGATGAGAATAATCAGATGGCAGCATCTATGAAGACAATGACTTATACAATGCCATTGATCTCAGTAGTTCTTGGATTTACACTTCCTGCAGGTCTTGGTTTGTACTGGGCAGTCAGTGCAGTTGTAAGATGTGTACAGCAGGTAGCAATCAACAAATATTTACAGACAAAATCTTTGGATGATATGATCAAAGAAAATCAGGAAAAAGCTGCAAAAAAACGTGAGAAAAAGGGTACATCTGCTAAAGAATTAAATAAGATGGCAACTACAAGTACAAAGAATGTAGAGCATAAGAAAACTTCTACTATGTCAGAAAAAGAAAGACAGGAAAAATTGGAGAAGGCTGCCAGCTATAATAAAAATGCGAAAGCAGGAAGTCTTGCTTCAAAAGCCAATATGGTAAGCAGATTTAATGGCAATAATTCTGGCGATAACAAGAATGAGAAATAGGATAGGGTAGACGAATCGCAATTTCGAAGGGAATGAGTGATTTCGGACAGTTGGAGAAAGGATGGATTCGGGATGAACGGTAGTATCAGAGTTTCAGCAAAAACAGTTGAAGATGCAATTACAGAGGCATCCATTCAGCTCGGAATTACAAGTGATAAACTTGAGTATGAGGTAATTGAAAAAGGAAGTGCCGGATTTTTAGGAATCGGGATGAAACAGGCTGTGATCGAAGCTAGAAGAAAAGTGGAAGAGAAGCAGGAAACTGAAATTGTAGAGGAAGTTAAAAAAGAGATTCAGCAAGTAGCAGCAGAAGAAGTAAAAGCAGAAGAGAAAATTGTTGAAGAAGTAAAGGCTGAGATCGAACATGATGAAAAGCCAAAACAGACTACAGAAAAAGTAGAGAAAAAAGAAGAAATCAAAAATGATGCTCCAGTAAAAAGAGAAGTAGAACTGGCTGAAGTAACAGATGAAACAAAAGAAGCTGTTTCGACATTTTTGAAAGACACATTAAAAGCCATGGGTATGGAAGTGGAGATTGCATTGGATATTGATGAAGATGGATCTCTTAGTATCAATATGTCCGGCCCGAATATGGGTATTTTGATTGGAAAACGTGGTCAGACACTGGATTCTCTGCAATATCTTGCAAACCGTGTTGCAAATAAGCATCAGAGCGGTTATGTAAGAGTAAAGCTTGATACAGAAAACTATCGTGCAAGAAGAGAAGAAACTTTGAAACACCTTGCTAAAAATATTGCACATAAGGTAAAGAGAAATAGAAGACCTGTAGCATTAGAGCCAATGAATCCTTATGAGAGAAGAATTATTCATTCTGCACTCCAGAATGATCCTTATGTAACAACACATAGTGAAGGGGAAGAACCTTATAGAAAAGTAGTTGTCACATTGAAAAAATAGTGATGTAGGTGATAGAGGACGGTTTACGCTTCACGGAATAATTTCGTGAAGTGTGAATCGTTCCTTTTGTTTAAGAGGAGAATTGCGATGTATAGTAAAGAGACGATTGCAGCGATTTCTACAGGAATGTCGAATTCAGGAATCGGGATTGTCCGAATTAGTGGAGAAGAAGCATTTCAGGTAATAGATAAAATATATAAGGGAAAAGAAGTGCTGTCAAAAGTGCAGTCACATACCATACATTATGGGTATATAGTGGATGGAAAAGAGACGATAGATGAAGTGCTTGTCAGTATTATGCGGGCGCCAAGAACATTTACCGGTGAAGATACTGTTGAAATTAATTGTCATGGCGGCGTTTATGTGGTAAAAAGAGTATTAGATACAGTACTTCGAAATGGGGCAAGACCGGCAGAACCCGGAGAATTTACAAAGAGAGCTTTCTTAAATGGAAAGATGGATCTTTCTCAGGCAGAAGCAGTGATTGATGTGATTACTGCAAAAAATGAATATGCACTGAAGAGTTCTATGAGCCAGTTAAAGGGCAGTGTAAAGAAAAAGATAGAAGAGATTCGAAAGCAGATTATTTATCATACGGCATTTATTGAAACCGCATTGGACGACCCGGAACATATTAGTGTTGATGGTTATGGGGAGCAGTTGGAAGACGTTGTGGAAACATTGTCGGAAGAATTAAAAGATTTGATTGATTCTTCGGAAAATGGAAGAATCATGAAAGAAGGAATTCAGACAGTTATTCTCGGAAAGCCAAATGCCGGAAAATCGTCTCTTTTAAATGTTCTTTCAGGAAGAGAACGTGCAATTGTAACAGATATAGAAGGTACAACGCGAGATGTGCTTGAGGAACAGATTCAGATTCAGGGGCTGAATTTAAATGTGATCGATACAGCAGGAATACGTGAGACGGAAGATAAGGTAGAAAAAATCGGTGTAGATAAAGCAAAAGAATATGCAGAGCAGGCAGATTTAATTATCTATGTTGTAGATGCATCACGTGAACTTGATGAAAATGATATAGAAATCATGAAAATCATTGCAGGTAAAAAGGCGGTCATCTTATTAAATAAAATGGACCTGAACGTACTCATTTCAAAGGAAAATCTTGAACAACAGCTTCAGAAAGAAATTAGCGGGGCGTGCGAAAATATTCCGATGATTGAAATATCTGCGAAGGAAGAACAGGGAATCAGAGATTTTGAAAATCTGTTAAAAAAGATGTTTTTGCAAGGTGAGATTTCATTTAACGATGAAGTATATATTACAAATATGAGACAAAAATCGGCACTTCAGGATGCATATAATTCATTAAAAAAGGTGAAAGAAAGCATTGAGATGGGAATGCCGGAAGATTTTTATTCCATCGATCTGATGGATGCATATGAGGCACTTGGAAGTATTACAGGAGAAACGATAGGAGAAGATTTGGTCAATGAAATATTCAGCAAATTCTGTATGGGAAAATAAAGATTATTATGATGTTGCGGTTGTCGGAGCAGGACATGCAGGTTGTGAAGCAGCACTTGCGACGGCTCGTTTAGGATTCAAAACAGTGATGTTTACGGTGAGTGTCGACAGTATTGCAATGATGCCTTGTAATCCTAATATCGGTGGAAGTTCAAAGGGACATCTGGTGCGAGAACTAGATGCACTTGGCGGTGAGATGGGAAAGGTGATTGATAAGACATTTATTCAGTCTAAGATGTTGAATCAATCAAAGGGGCCGGCAGTACATTCGCTTAGAGCACAAGCTGACAAAGCAAATTACAGTAGAACAATGAGAATGGTATTACAGAATCAGGAAAACTTAGATATCCGTCAGATGGAAGTGACAGATATTTTGACAGAGGATGGAAAGATAACAGGAGTACAAACCTATTCCGGTGCTATTTATCGTTGTCGTGCGGTTGTATTATGTACAGGAACATATTTGAAAGCAAGATGTATTTATGGAGAAGTAAGTACACAGACAGGACCAAATGGACTCCAGCCTGCAAATTACCTGACAGATAGTTTGAAGTCGCTGGGTATCAAAATGTATCGTTTTAAGACAGGAACTCCTGCGAGAATTGATAAAAGAACAATTGATTTCAGTAAGATGGAAGAGCAGAAAGGCGATGAGAGAGTAGTACCATTTTCCTTTACAACAAACCCGGAAGACGTTCAGATAGATCAGGTTTCCTGCTGGCTGACTTATACAAATGAGAAGACACATGAGATTATAAGAAATAATTTGAGCCGTTCTCCACTGTATTCAGGAATGATTGAAGGAACAGGACCGAGATATTGCCCATCTATTGAAGATAAGGTTGTCAAATTCGCAGATAAAAACCGTCATCAGGTCTTTATTGAACCGGAAGGACTGGAGACAAATGAGATGTATGTCGGTGGAATGTCAAGTTCATTACCGGAAGATGTACAGTATGCAATGTATAGAAGTGTTCCCGGCCTTGAAAACGCCAAAATCGTGCGAAATGCATACGCAATCGAGTATGACTGCATCGATGCCAGACAATTGAAAAATACGCTGGAATTCAAAGCCGTAGAGGGACTTTTTAGTGGCGGACAGTTTAACGGAAGTTCCGGATATGAAGAAGCAGCAGCACAGGGGTTGATTGCGGGCATTAATGCGGCAAGAAAATTGCAGGGAAAAGAAGGTATTGTGATTGACCGTTCAGAAGGTTATATAGGCGTTTTGATTGATGATCTGGTAACAAAAGAAAGTCATGAACCATATCGAATGATGACTTCAAGAGCCGAATATCGTTTGTTATTGCGTCAGGATAATGCAGATTTAAGATTGACTAAAAAAGGCTATGAGATTGGTTTGATTTCAGAAGAAAGATACCAGAAACTGCTTAGAAAAGAAGAACTCATCCAGAAAGAAATAGAACGTGTTGAGCATATTAATTTAGGAACTTCAGAAGCTGTACAAAATTTATTGAAACAGTATGAAAGTACGCCGCTGACTTCTGGAACAACGATGGCAGAATTGATTCGAAGACCAGAATTGAATTATGAAGCTCTTGCACCGGTTGATCCAAACAGACCGGAACTGGACTATGATGTTGTAGAGCAGGTTAATATTAACATTAAATATGATGGATATATTAAACGTCAACAGCGTCAGGTAGAACAGTTTAAGAAACTTGAGAGCAAGCTTATACCAGAAGATATTAATTATGATGAGATTCAGAGTCTTCGTATTGAGGCAAAACAGAAATTGAATGAAATGCGTCCGTCCTCCATCGGTCAGGCGTCCCGAATTTCAGGAGTATCTCCTGCAGATGTGTCTGTATTGCTTGTATATTTGGAGCGAAAGTAAAATAAATTTAACGAATTAACGTGTTAAAACGAAAGAAAGTAAGAGGCATATAAATGGAGAATAAGTTTGAACAACAATTGCAACAACTTAATATCCAGCTGAACGAAGTGCAAAAAGAGCAATTTCATAGATATTATGAATTACTTGTAGAGTGGAATAAGGTGATGAATCTCACCGGAATTACAGAATATGATGAAGTAAATGAAAAGCATTTCGTAGATAGTCTGGCAATTGTAAAAGCGATTGATATTCAGAATGTAAATACAGTGATAGATATAGGAACAGGGGCAGGATTTCCAGGATTGCCATTGAAAATTGCATTTCCACATTTGAAGGTTGTATTGTTAGATTCATTGCAAAAAAGAGTGAAATTTTTAAATACAGTAATAGAAGAACTGGGGTTGAAAGATATAGAGACACTTCATGGAAGGGCCGAGGACTATGCAAAAAAAGCAGAATATAGAGAACAGTTTGATCTTTGCGTGTCGAGAGCGGTTGCAAATCTCTCTACATTGAGTGAGTACTGTATTCCATATGTAAAAGTAGGCGGAGCATTTATTCCATATAAAAGCGGAGAGATAGAAGACGAATTAAAACAGGCGAAGAAGGCTGTTAAAATATTAGGCGGAAACGTAAGAGATGTTGTTAAATTCCAATTGCCTGGAACAGAGATCGGAAGATCTTTTGTGGAGATTGATAAATTGGAAATGACAAAGAAAAAATATCCGAGAAAAGCAGGATTACCATCTAAAGAACCACTGAGTTAAACCAAAAGGGACGGAGTTAATGGCTTTTTCTGAATGAAAAAGCCATTAACTCCGTCCCTTAAATAGTTTATGCGGTTAAATCAAAATAAATCTTAATGTTTTCTAATACATCTGTTGGAGCTTCAAGCTGTGGCAGATATTTCGTCTTATTAATCTCACAAATTTCAATTGCAGGTAATTGATTTTGATACTGGCTTGCTGCAAGACTATATTCTGGATTGCCATTTCCTACAATAATAAAGATACTATTGTCAATTTTTGACAGACAGTTTAATACATTTGCATTTGTAAAATTAGAACAAATATTAGCATATAAGTATCTTCCGTGAGATTTCTCAGACTGAGATGCTTCTACATATGCGGCTAAATCTCTCTTTCTGAATTTACAATGATCATAGAAATAGTCAGTCATAAAATTCTCTTCAATACGATCTTTACTTACTAATAAATTGTAAATAAACGTTCCGATTATAGGAGTGCAGAGAATATATTTTAACACTTTATTATAATGCTTTGGTGTTTTTGAAGCATCAATAATACTCTCAGGATTAATCAATAAAATACGATCAATAACAGTATCATCATTTGCACAAGTCATCAATGCGATAGATGCGGAATGACCGGTGGATATAATATCTGTTTTTTCTCCAATGACATTTTTAATAAAATCTGTCAGTAACTGTACATACAAATAATTTGTATAAGTCAAATTTGGCTTTTCAGATAATCCGCAACCAAGCAAATCAATAGTGTATACAGTATTTGTCTTTGCAAGATCGTTTTTTATCTTATTCCATTCGTAAGAAGAACTACAGACGTTTAAATCATGAACTAGCAAAATTGGAGAACCGGAGCCTTCTTTTGTATAAAAAATGCGGCCGTAAGTCCAATCGTAATAATTCTCACCATTCTTGGCAAGAATATTATCTATAGTAGAAATATGATATATGAATCGATTAAATATATGAAGTGCACTTAATGTACCAGCCGTTATTGCAGATAAAGTTAAAAATTTCTTTTTAAAACTCAAAAAAATCAACCTCCTAACATTTTGAAATGGTGTATTTGAATTTTTTACTTTTTGAGTTTACAAGTGTAAAATCATATCTATTATACTACAAAATGAGAATGGATAAAACCTTTTCCAGATGAAAAAAATAAATTAATAAATTGCAAAAATGTTTCACGTGAAACATTTTTGTGAAACTTCACAACAGAACAATAAAATAATGTTTCACGTGAAACATTTTAGAGAAAAAAAGATTTGCAGTAGAATCTCTTTTGGTTTGGTGATATAATATGAAAGTAACGCGAAAGGAGTACAAAAATGAGTAGAATTATCGCTATTGCAAACCAAAAGGGCGGAGTTGGAAAAACAACAACGGCAATTAATTTATCATCTTGTCTTGCGAGTTTTGGAAAAAAAGTTTTGTCAATTGACCTCGACCCGCAGGGAAATATGTCGAGTGGACTTGGCGTAGATAAGGATGAAGTGGAATATAATGCGTATGATTTAATCATAGGTAATGCAAAAATAGAAGATTGTATTTGTGAAAATGTAATTGAGAACTTAGATGTACTTCCTTCTAATATAAATCTGTCGGCAGCAGAAATTGAATTAATTGGTGTTGATAATAAGGAGTTTATTATTCGAGACGAAGTGGCAAGAGTAAGAGATAATTACGATTATGTTATTATTGATTGTCCACCGGCATTGAGTATGCTTACAATTAATGCAATGACTACAGCGGATTCAGTTTTGGTTCCAATTCAATGTGAGTATTATGCATTGGAAGGATTAAGCCAATTAATTCATACAATCGAACTTGTTCAAGAAAGATTAAATCCTTCTTTGAAAATTGAAGGAGTAGTCTTTACAATGTATGATGCACGTACAAATCTTTCGCTGCAGGTTGTAGAAAATGTAAAGGATAATTTGGATCAAACGATATATAAAACAATTATCCCAAGAAATATCAGACTGGCAGAGGCTCCTAGTTATGGTATGCCAATTAACCTGTATGATCCAAAATCTACAGGTGCAGAAAGTTATATGTTACTGGCCGAAGAAGTAATCAACAAAGGGGAGGAAGACGACTGATGGCGGTAAAGAGAAATGGACTTGGAAAAGGACTGGACAGTTTGATTCCAAATAAAAGCGATAAGCTGACAAAACCGGAAACGAAAAAGAATAATAGTGAAGTAAAAGTATCTCCGGCTAAAAAAATAAAAGAAGACCCGAAAGCTAGTGAAATATTATTAAAGATTAATCAGGTCGAGCCGAATCGTGATCAGCCAAGAAAAGAATTCGATGAAGATGCATTATTAGAACTTGCAGATTCAATCAAACAATTTGGTGTTTTACAGCCATTATTAGTTCAGAAAAAGAAAGATTATTACGAAATCATTGCAGGTGAAAGAAGATGGAGAGCTGCAAAACTGGCGGGATTAAAAGAGGTGCCGGTTTTAATCAAATCTTATACAGATCAGGAAATAGTTGAAATATCATTGATTGAAAATATTCAACGTGAAAATTTAAATCCTATAGAAGAAGCAATGGCATTTAAACGTTTGTTGGAGGAATTTCATTTAAAACAAGATGAAGTGGCAGAAAGAGTGTCAAAGAGTCGTACAGCAGTAACGAATTCTATGCGACTTTTGAAATTATCAGATAAAGTAAAACAAATGATTATAGATGATATGATCAGTACAGGACACGCTCGTGCACTTCTTGCAATTGAAGATGAAGAACAACAATATATACTTGCTACAAAGATTTTCGATGAGAAACTGAGTGTTCGAGAAACAGAGAAACTTGTTAAGTCTTTAAAGAATCCTAAAAAAGAGGTAAAAAAGACAACTCCGGAACATCAGTTTATATATAATGATATTGCTGAAAAAATGAAATCCATTATGGGTACAAAAGTAAATATCAATGCGAAAGCAAATGGAAAAGGAAAAATAGAAATTGAATATTATTCGGAAGAAGAACTTGAGAGAATATATGATTTGATGATGACAATCCATAATGTATAAATGTAAAAAGAAGATATATAGATAGTGAAAGGTGGATTTTGTCAAGTATGAAAATAGATCCGATGTATTTGATTATAGCGTTGTTTTTAGTGCAGGTAGTTCTGTTTATACTTTTAATCAATATCAATATGAAGTATAATCGATTAAAAGCAGCCTATACAACATTTTTGAAAGGAAAAGACGGAAAGAATCTCGAAGAGAGTTTCTTTGAAAAATTTAGTTTATTAGATGAAGTAGAGAAAATTGCAAAAGAAAACAAAGAGGAAGTCAGAAATCTTAGAAAACAAGTGCAAAAGACATACCAAAAAGTTGGAATTGTCCGTTATGATGCATTTAACGAAATGGGAGGAAATTTAAGTTTTGTACTCACTATGTTAAATGATCAAAACAGTGGATGGCTATTAAATGCAATGCATAGTCGTGAAGGTTGTTATACTTATATTAAAGAAATAATAAACGGAAAGAGCTATGTGGAATTAGGTGAAGAAGAAAAAGAATCTTTGGAGCGTGCAATTTTCCAAGAAGTATATGATATAAAAGATGTAGATTTTAAGAAAACAGCAAAAAGGGCATAATTGTCCAAAATAATTAAAATGTATAAAATCTCAAAACAGAGTAAGAGGAGGAAGATGAGATGTTAGATATTAAATTTGTGAGATCAAATCCGGAGGTTGTAAAACAGAATATTCGTAACAAATTCCAGGATGCAAAATTACCATTGGTAGATGAAGTGTTAGAGTTAGATGCAAGAAACCGTGAAATCAAACAGGAAGTAGAAGCTCTGAGAGCTGAAAAAAATAAAATTTCTAAACAGATCGGTGCATTGATGGCACAGGGCAAAAAAGAAGAAGCAGAAGAAGTAAAGAAACAAGTTGCTGCTAATGGAGATAGAATCGAGGCTCTTTCAAAAGAAGAGAAGGAAGTAGAAGAAAAACTGAAAAAAGATATGATGACAATTCCAAATATCATCGATCCATCTGTACCGATTGGTAAAGATGACAGCGAAAATGTGGAAGTAGAACGTTATGGTGAGCCAGTTGTTCCAGATTTTGAAATTCCATATCACGCAGAGATTATGGAAAGTTTTGATGGTCTTGATCTTGACAGTGCAAGAAAAGTTGCAGGAAACGGATTCTATTATCTGATGGGAGATATCGCAAGACTTCACTCAGCAGTAATCTCTTATGCAAGAGACTTTATGATCAACCGTGGATTCACATATTGCGTACCACCATTTATGATCAGAAGTAACGTAGTTACAGGTGTTATGAGTTTTGCAGAGATGGATGCAATGATGTACAAAATCGAAGGTGAAGATTTATATCTGATCGGAACAAGTGAGCATTCTATGATTGGTAAATTTATCGATACACAGCTTACAGAAGATCAGCTTCCACAGACATTGACAAGTTACTCACCTTGCTTCCGTAAAGAAAAAGGAGCACATGGTATTGAAGAACGTGGAGTATATCGTATTCACCAGTTTGAAAAACAAGAAATGATCGTTGTTTGCAAACCAGAAGACAGCAAAGAATGGTATGATAAATTGTGGCAGAACACAGTAGATCTCTTCAGAAGCATGGATATTCCAGTACGTACATTAGAGTGTTGCTCTGGAGACTTAGCAGACTTGAAAGTAAAATCTGTGGATGTTGAAGCATGGTCTCCAAGACAGAAGAAATACTTCGAAGTAGGAAGTTGCTCAAACCTTGGCGATGCACAGGCTAGAAGACTTGGAATTCGCGTGAAAGGAAATGATGGAAGCAAATATTTTGCACATACTTTGAATAATACAGTAGTTGCACCACCAAGAATGCTGATTGCATTCCTTGAAAATAACCTTCAGGCAGATGGTTCTGTGAAGATTCCAGAGGCATTACAGCCATATATGGGTGGAAATACAGTTATCGTTCCAAAACATAAATAATAAGAAGATAAAGTAAAATCCCGGAGCAATCCGGGATTTTCTGGAGAAATAGATGCATCAATATTTAAAAGCTATTGGCTTTGGAAAAATTCAGTCGAAGAAAGAATTAAAGCAATTATTAAATCAGGTAGAACAGGAATGTACACATCAGATGGTTGTGTCGTATTCAGACGATACAGATTACTGTGAGCTGCAAAAAGAATATGGACAGTGTATGGGAATTACAGTTTGCGGTGAGTTAGATGGAGAAGATTGTTTTGAAGCAGATTACTATTTTCCATATTTTGAAGGCAGTGGAATCACAACATATTCTGAAGTATCGATAGAAAGAAGAATTGAAAAAGAAGCATATGTAGGAATATGTGAAGATTCAAAAGTAGGAATCAGTTTGATATTTCATGTGCAGAACGGCGTGGAATACATGAAAGAAAAACAGCTTGGTTTTCTTTCACAAGAACAAACATCGGTAACCTTTTCAGGACTTTCTCTTGACGGAAAAATTTTATTTCCAATAAAGAAAAGCGAAGTGCAGGTCAAGCAGGAACAAGAAAATTCTAAGAATCGTAAAAATCTGTTAAATGCGGCCAGACAAGGAGACCCGGGAGCAATCGAAACATTGACATTGGATGATATGGACATATATTCTAAGGTATCCCGAAGACTTATCACAGAGGATGTATTTTCAATCGTAGATACATATTTCATGCCACATGGTGTAGAGTGTGATGTGTATTCAATCATGGGTGAAATATTGGCAGTTCGTGAGCGGGAAAATGTGCTTACAAAAGAAGTGGTATATCAGATGAAATTAGATGTAAATGAGCTGCAATTTGATATTTGCGTACCAAAGAGTAAGGTGCTTGGTGAGCCGGAAATCGGGCGCAGATTTAAAGGGAAAATCTGGCTGCAGGGATATATTAATTTTTAAAAAGGATATATAAATTTAGTTGAATTTAGAAGGCACGAGTGTTAAAATAGTAAACATGATGCACTCGTGCATAAATAAAAAGAGAATAAGTTCTCTTAAATAGGATGTGTCGTCATAGCTCAGCTGGATAGAGCACTCGCCTCCTAAGGGTCAGGTGGAGCAATCCCTTTTTGGAAGCGATTTATGAAATAAATTTGAAAATTGCTCTACTACAATTAAATACGTCTCAGTACCTCAGTAGGATAGAGGGTTCGCCTCCTAAGGTTGCGTTACAACGGCCACCTCAAAAAAAACTAAATAAGGGATTGCAGTTCGACTTTGATCGGGCTATAATCATATATCAGACACGTCCATATAGCTCAGCTGGATAGAGCACACGCCTCCTAAGCGTGGGGTCGGAGGTTCAAATCCTCTTATGGACGCCAGTGAACAACGCCGAAAGCCTTTGTTTTCAAGGGTTTTCGGCTTTTCTTATATAAAAAGCTACGAAAAAGCTCTTTCACTGTATGAGATAAAATTCTACTCCAAAATTTGATTTTTGACAACCCCTCCAGAATCGAACGGTTGTTATAAGACAAAATCGCCAGCTAATTTTTAGCAGAAAACGGGCTGTTCTTGCTAATGAAAATGCCCTTCCTGCTAATCAGCCCCAAAATCGTGCCAAAAATCCAGCTAATCAAAAAAGGCGGATGTTTTGAATACCATGCAGTTATAGCAGATAAAATTAAATATCGTTATGTACATAGAGCGTCTATTTGCCCCGCATTGGGGATGGATAGGCGCTCTTTTTTTATGCCCAAACCCATGGGCAAATACAAGAGATTGGAGGTGTTTTATTTGAGCAAGCCTGTTTATACCGCAGACAAGCCGAGCGACTGTCATTACTGCTACTTCTGGACGAATGGCAGAAAGGGCTGCCGTCTGGGTAGAAATAATTGCTACTACTTAATCTCTTTGCCGCCGAAACCCAAGTCGGAATGTGATGGCTGTCCCTATGGGCGAGATCACCCGTGCATTGGTTGGTGTACGAAGAAGGTTATGCGTGAAGTGGGGCTTCGTTGATATGGATGTGTATGAACAGGAATACCGCTTCTACTATTTTGCCCGATGTCCTTACGAAAAGACGGATACGACTTTCCGCAGCATTCCGCTGACAACAGAAAGTTTTCCGCAGAAAGAAGGTGGTGAAGCCGTGTGAGTTTTGATTATTTTTACGGTCAGCAATCCGATCTATTCACATTCTATCGAGTTCCGAAGGTGTTGTTCACGAACGAGAGGTTCTGGAATATTTCTGCCGATGCCAAGATGCTGTATGGCATTTTGCTTGACCGCATGAGCCTGTCTGCCAAGAATGGTTGGATAGATAAAAACGGTAGAGTGTATATCATTTTTACAATCGACGAAGCGAAGATGGCTCTGAACTGTGCTGAACAAAAGGCTATCAAGCTGCTCAGTGAACTTGAGAAGAAAGCAGGATTGATTGAACGTAAGCGCCAGGGTTTGGGAAAGCCCAACCTGATCTATGTGAAGAACTTTATCTCTGCTGTGGATTCACAACTCTTGAATTGTGAAAATCACAATTCTGGAACAATGGAAATCACAACTCAAGAACTTCCGAAATCACAATGTAATAATACTGATATTAAAAATACTGAATTTAGTGATACTGATTCTATCTTTCCTTCCGGAAATGGTGGAATGATGGACGAGAATGACCGGTATCAAGAATACTTTGATTATTTCTCGGATCAGCTCAGTATGGATTTGTTGAAGAAGGATTACCCTTACGATTCCGAAATGCTGGATAACATTCTGGAGTTGATCGTTGAAACAGTTTGCACGAAGCGACCGTTGATTCGCATTGGTGCAGAGGAGCGTCCGGCAGAAATTGTCCGCAGTCGGTTTATGAAACTGAATGCCGAACACATTCGATATGTTATGGACTGCTTCAAGGAGAACACCACAAAGATTAGAAATATCCGTCAGTATATGCTGACTACGATATACAATGCGCCGACGACAATAGACACCTACTACGATGCTCTTGTTCGGCACGATATGTCACACGGATATTTGGAAGGAGGATTTAAGAAATTGAAAATGAAGCGAGAGGAAGGAGAGTGACGATAAATGTCGAAAAAAGCAACCATCATTGCGGTGGTCAATCAGAAAGGAGGCACTGGAAAGACCACCACCACCGAGAATCTGGGCGTTGGCTTGGCTCTTGAAGGAAAAAAGGTGCTTCTGGTAGACACCGATCCCCAGGCTTCCCTGACGGTCAGTTTGGGCAATCCCTGCCCGGATGATCTGTCTCCGACACTTTCCGATCTGATGGGAAAGATTATGATGGAAAACCCTATTACTCCCGATGAAGGGATTCTTCATCATCCGGAGGGCGTTGATTTGGTGCCGTCCAACATCGAACTCTCAGGTATGGAGGTAGCACTGGTCAATGCCATGAGCCGGGAAACCATTCTCCGGCAATACCTGGATACAGTCAAACAGAATTATGATTACATTCTTCTTGACTGTATGCCGTCTTTGGGTATGCTGACCGTCAATGCGTTGGCAGCTGCCGACAATGTGCTGATACCGGTTCAGGCAGCATACCTTCCTGCAAAGGGTCTGGAACAGCTGCTTGGAACCATCAACAAGGTCAAGAGGCAAATCAACCCGAAACTGAGGATTGAAGGGATTCTTCTGACGATGGTGGACAGCCGCACCAACTACTCCAAAGACATCAGCAATCTGATTCGGGAGAGCTACGGCGGAAAGCTGAAGGTTTACAAGACCGACATTCCCCGCTCTGTCCGTGCAGAGGAAATCAGCGCAGAGGGAACCAGTATCTTCAAGCATGATCCCAAAGGCAAAGTTGCCGAAGCCTATAAAATTCTGACGAAGGAGGTGTTAAACAATGCAGAAAAAAGGCGCAAACATCAGCTTGAAGGGGTACGATGATATTTTCTCCACCGATCAATCCAGAGCTGAAGCCCAGCAGGAGCGTGTGCAGGAAATTCCGCTTTCTGAGCTACACCCCTTTGAGGGACACCCCTTCCGTGTGGTTGATGATGAAGAAATGATGAAAACGGCAGAGAGCGTCCGAGATTTCGGAGTTCTCACTCCTGCGATTGTCCGTCCTGACCCCGACGGTGGTTATGAAATCGTTTCTGGTCACAGGCGGCACCGGGCATCGGAGCTTGCGGGTAAGGAAACCATGCCTGCGATTGTTCGTGACCTGGACGATGATGCAGCCATTATTTTGATGGTTGATGCGAATTTGCAGAGGGAGAGTATCCTGCCGAGTGAAAGAGCATTTGCTTATAAGATGAAGCTGGATGCGATTAAACATCAAGGTCAACGCACCGATTTAACTTCATCCCAAGTTGGGATGAAGTTGCAGGCAATGGATATAGTCGGTCAGGAGGCAGGAGAAAGCAGAAATCAGGTACACCGTTATATCCGTCTGACCGAACTGATTCCGGAACTGCTGGATATGGTAGATACGGGTCAGATCAAATTCAATCCTGCGGTGGAGCTTTCCTATCTGGCAAGTGAAGAACAGAAGGATTTTCTTTCTGCAATGGATTATGCTCAAGCAGCTCCTTCCCTTTCGCAAGCACAGCGAATTAAAAAGCTCGCACAGGAGGGCGAGTGTACGCTGGATGCGATGTGCGAGATTATGAATGAAATCAAGAAGGGAGAGCTGGACAGAGTAACCTTCAAAACGGATTCGTTGCGAAAATACTTCCCGAAGTCCTATACCAACAAGCAGATGGAGGATAAAATCATTCAGCTTTTGGAGCAATGGCAGAAAAAAAGAGAAAAATCAATGGAAAGGTAAGGTAAAAAATGTTTACACCCAAAAACATTCAGGGCGCTTTGGAAGAACTCTACGACCTTTGCGATCCTGATTATATGGTAGATATGCTCGTAAACTACAGTGAGGAGTTCGATGATATTTCTCCTGCGCTTCTGGCAAAGTCGTTTCAGAAAAATGCCGAGATGATTAGCGAGTATCGAGTATTGTCCTCTGCTGGTGAGGGTATCGACTATCAGGGAAAGGTACTTCTGAACAGCAGAGCCGTGCGGCTTCTGTCCTATGTAGAAGATATGAGCGGCGATGAAAAAGTTCGCACGATTCAGAGCAAGGAGCTGTGGTTAGCAGAAGATATGACATTCTATGTGGTGTCCTGTATGTCTACGATCACGATGGACAAGGAAGAAGCCATTTGTCTTAACGAACACCGCAGCGTGGTTACTACGGTGGAATGCGAGGACGATATTTTCTTCGACATGGGTTCCCTGATTTGCGAACTGGACGATATTTGCTTGTTCGAGCTTTTAGCCGATGTGGATGCGACTATTTATGAACTGTAACAGGTTCATGGATGGTCGCTTTTCTTATTTCCAAAGAAACGGAGGTATCGAAACTTGAAAGAATACGATGTGAAGATCACCGAAACCTTGGAGAAAACGGTTACGGTGCAAGCAGAATCTCACGATGCGGCAGAGGAACAGGTTAGAGCCGCTTATTACAATTCGGAGTACATTCTGGACTCCGAAAACTTTACCGGTGTTGCGTTCGGCACGACCGAGGAACGGGAGGTTCAGAAAGAACAGGCAGATACCATGAATGTGTTGCTGGTAAAGCCGTTCATGTATCCGCAGGCTGTGCAGATCGGCTGTGAGCTGGAGGATTTGCAGAAAGCCGTAGGTGGCGATATTGAGGCAACTTATCCGTTCAATGAGCCGGTTGCACTGGTGATGCACGACGAAGGTAAACTCGTAGGCAAAGAACTGAACCGTGCGCTGCGTGATGATGACGGCGATATTTATGACATTATCGCCGGTGATTTTCTGGTTGTGGGATTGGGCGAGGATGATTTTTGTTCTCTGTCCCCGGAACTGATGAAGCAGTTTGAGGAACACTTTCATCAGCCTGAGACTTTTGTACGCATGGGGCGCAGCATTATGGCGCTTCCCCTGCCGGATGACATGGTGAAGAAAGAAGATGCACCTGTCAAAGCTGATTCGGTTCCCCACAAAAGTAACCCTGACCGAGATGTTCTGTAAGGAGGTTCTTATGCAAAGAAATTCGACGATTGGAGAGCTGATGGAGCGAAAGCGGATTCAGGATGGTGCCAAGGAGTACCAGGGACATACCTATATGGACTTGGCACGATTTGATGACGCCACCAAGCACATGATTATTTTCGATGTGCTGACCGATGAATCGCCTGTCGGTTGGAAAGGCGAAAGAAATCGCCTGTATTTGAGCGATGTGGGTTATCAGAAGGCTCTGGATAACCAGAAAGCTGGCAATATCAAGATTATCAGCCATGCCGCAGTTGCCAAGGGCAATCTGTATTACGACCACAGAGATATGGCACGATAATCTGTTCACTCTACTGCTTGCAGGAGGTGATGAATCATGCAGGAAGAAGTTGAAAACAGAACAGTAAACCTGGCGATCAGCACAACCAAGCTGACGGGGCGCACTATCATTGCCGGTATCCGCAAGTATTTGCAGCACCGGGAAAAAGTGAAGATGAAAAAGGCACGAGACCCTGCCGTTCATGGAAAGCAATCCGTGAAACAGCTTTTGGGACAGAATCAGGGTGCTACGAATGTTGAGATCGACAAAGAGAGTATCCGTGATTTTGAAAAGCTCGCCAAGAAGTATGGCGTGGACTTTGCCGTAAGAAAAGATAAGTCCGTTGATCCTCCCCGGTTTCTTGTTTTTGTCCGTTCTAAAGATGCAGATGCTTTGGATGCAATCTGCAAGGAACATCAGGCAAGGGCATTAACCAAGAATGAAAAGCCGAGCGTTCTGGCGCAGCTGAAGAAGTTCAAGGAAATTGTCGCAGCGATTCCGAAGAAGGTTCGAGAGAAGAAACAGGAGCGTGATCTGTGATGGATAAGAGAAAAATGAAAAAGCTCCTGATTCTGAATTTACCGTATTTTCTGGTAGGGTTGTTCGCTACGAATTTAGGAGAAGCATGGAGATTGGCTGAGGGGGCAGATTCATCTGCGAAAATCCTCAGCTTTTTTCATGCCCTTCCGATAGCCCTGAACAATCCGTTTCCCAGCTTTCACCCGTTGGATTTGCTGATTGGTATTCTCTGCGGCGCAGGACTTCGGCTGGCTGTCTATCTAAAAGGCAAAAACGCAAAGAAGTACCGACACAATGTTGAGTACGGTTCTGCTCGTTGGGGAACGGCAAAAGATATTGAGCCGTTTATTGCACCAAAGTTCGAGGACAATGTGATCCTGACGAAAACGGAGCGGCTGATGATGAGCAATCGCCCGAAGAATCCTGCCAATGCCCGAAATAAGAATGTTCTGATTATCGGCGGTTCGGGTTCCGGTAAAACTCGCTTTTGGTTGAAGCCAAACCTTCTCCAGATGCACAGTTCCTATGTGGTCACTGACCCGAAAGGCAGCATCGTGATTGAGTGCGGCAACGCCCTTTTGAAGCATGGCTACACCATCAAGATTTTCAACACCATCAACTTTCAGAAGTCGATGCACTATAACCCATTTGCCTATATCCATTCAGAAAAAGACATTCTGAAACTGGTGACAACGCTGATTGCCAACACAAAGGGTGATGGAAAAGCCGGTGATGAGTTCTGGACGAAGGCGGAAACGCTGCTCTACTGTGCCTTGATCGGATATATCCACTATGAAGCTCCGGTTGAGGAACAGAATTTCTCCACCCTGATTGAGTTCCTGAACGCAATGGAGGTGCGGGAAGATGATGAGGAGTTCCAGAACCCGGTGGATCTGATGTTTGAAGCCCTGGAAAAGAAAAAGCCGAATCACTTTGCAGTCCGTCAGTATAAAAAATACAAGCTGGCTGCCGGCAAGACCGCTAAGTCGATTTTGATTTCCTGCGGCGCTCGTCTGGCTCCTTTTGATATTCAGGAGGTCAGAGATGTGACTGCCTATGACGAGTTGCAGTTGGATACTCTCGGAGATAAGAAAACGGCGCTCTTTCTGATTATGTCAGATACGGATGCGACGTTTAATTTTTTGATCTCCATGATTTACACACAGCTGTTCAACTTGTTGTGCGAGAAAGCAGATGATGTGTACGGCGGCAGACTGCCGGTTCATGTGCGCTGCTTGATTGATGAGATGGCAAACATCGGTCAGATTCCCAATCTGGAAAAACTGGTAGCGACAATCCGAAGCCGTGAAATATCGGCTTGCCTTGTTCTCCAGGCACAATCACAGCTGAAAGCCATTTATAAAGACAATGCCGATACCATCATCGGCAACATGGATTCCCGAATTTTCCTGGGTGGTTCTGAGCCAACCACGCTCAAAGAACTGAATCAGGCATTGGGAAAAGAAACTATCGACACCTACAACACCTCCAACACCAGAGGTAACAGCCCGTCTTACGGCTTGAATTATCAGAAGTTAGGCAAAGACCTTGCGAGCGTAGATGAGCTTGCGGTTCTGGATGGCAGCAAGTGTATTTTGCAGTTGCGTGGTGTCAGACCGTTTCTTTCTGACAAGTACGATCTGACGCAGCACCCCAATTATAAGTACACATCAGACTTTGATAAGAGAAATGAGTTCAACATTGAGCAGTTTCTGAGTCGAAGGTTGAAGCTCAAGGCAGGTGATGAGTTTGTGGTAGTCGATGCGGATTAAGGAGGTTTCTGTTTGGAAAATCTGAAAACGGTATCTGCCCTGGTTAAGAACATCTTGGAACACGACCACAAGGCAAGAAATACCGACAATCATTTGTACCTGATGGTACTGGAACACTATTCCGGTCTGCGTGGCATCGACATTCATGCCATGACGGTTCCTGTGTTTTTGAAGGAACTGGATAGACGCAGCTTTCCGGGGTTTGAAACTGTCCGCAGAAGCAGACAGAAAGTGCAGGCAACCTACCCTGACCTTGCTCCCAGTGAAGCCGTAGGCAAGCGCAGAGCAAAAAATGAGGTTGTATATCGAGAATTTGCAGAAAGCGAGGTGTAAAAAAAATGACTTGGTGGATCACGGATACCTCTATTGGGCAGCGATTGAAGTTCGTTAGACGATTTCGCCGCCTTACCCAGAAAGAGCTTGGACTCCTGATGGGGTATTCCGAGAAAACAGCGGATGTCCGTATTGCTCAGTATGAGAAAAACGCTCGAACCCCTAATGCAGAAACCACAGCGAAACTCGCAGAGGTTCTGAAGGTTTCACCTGTCGTTTTTTCACCGACAATCTGTGCTTCTCGTGAAGATTTGTTGCAGTCAATGTATTGGCTGTTTCTTATGAAAGGTGGTGGTGATATATATGATTGTGAAACTGAATATGCAAGAAGCAGAATGGAACAGAAACTTGGCGTGATAACCGTCGAGGAGTTCCTTGAAAAGATTCTCGTAAACTAAGCCTTCCGTCCGGTTTTGATGCCGGTAGTACGGAGGGCTTTTTCTATTCTCAAAACAATTTCAAATTTTAGGAGGAAAATATTATGGCATTTTTCAATAGCGCAGTAACCGTTCTTCAGACTCTCGTTATCGCTCTGGGCGCAGGTCTTGGCATCTGGGGTGCAATCAATCTGCTTGAGGGCTACGGCAACGATAACCCCGGCGCAAAGTCCCAGGGCATGAAACAGCTCATGGCTGGCGGCGGTGTTGCCCTCATCGGCACCACCCTTGTACCTCTGCTCTCCGGACTGTTCGGTTAATCACAAAACAAGGAGGTAATCGCCTTTGGACAGCATACTCCAACAGATCACAGACTGGCTGAAAGAAATGCTCGTTTCAGCTATTATGGGAAATCTGTCGGGGATGTTTGAGTCCGTCAACAACCAGGTTGGCGAGATAGCAACCTCCGTTGGCATGACCCCGGCGAATTTTTCGCCGGGTGTCTTTGCCATGGTACGAAACATCTCCGAGTCAGTGATTATCCCAATCGCAGGCTTGATTCTGACCTTCATTGCCTGTTATGAGCTAATTCAGATGATTATTGACCACAACAATCTGGCAAATTTTGAAACCTGGATCTTCTTCAAATGGGTGTTCAAGACTTTTGTTGCGGTCATGTTAATCACAAACACATTCAATATCACGATGGCTGTGTTTGATGTGACACAGCACGTTATAAACGCAAGCGCCGGTATCATATCCGGAAATACTGCCATAGATGCTTCGGCATTGGAAACAATGGAAGAAACGCTGATGGCAATGGATTTGGGTCCTTTGCTCGGCTTGTTCCTGCAATCCTTTATCGTGCAGGTCACGATGTCCGCTTTGGCAATCATCATCTTTGTGATCGTCTACGGTCGAATGATTGAAATTTATCGCGCGTCCAGAAGCGCCGCTTTTCATCCAAAGGCAGTGCGCGGACATTTTGGGAATCCGGCTTTAGCAAGCCGGTAAAGAAAAGTATCAAAGGCGTGAAAAGCGTCACTTTAGCGTCATCCGATTTA
>NZ_RBZR01000016.1:0-75641 GCF_003628495.1 Ruminococcus sp. B05
TGAAAGGTTTCCATATAAGTATTCTTCACATACTTTTATAATTATTTCTTTTGAATATTTAGACATAAAAAACCCCCTTAAGTAGATTTTGGTTATTTACCTTGTCTACTTAAGGGGAATCATACCAGAGTTTAGTGGCTTTTTTGATTCAAAAAAGCCACTAAACTCCGTCCCCAAATGGTCCCCCTAACCGGCTCTCCGTCCCTAAATGGCCCTGCCATAGCTTTAAACTATGGACAAATGCAATTTTTAAGTATTTTTCAAGTTATGGTGAAGATGTTAGAATGTCTTCAGATTCAAAACAAAAAACGGAGGACATGATTATGGGTAAAATAACAACACCATATAGATACGATTTTGTGGGAAGCTTTTTAAGACCGCAGAGATTGAAGGAGGCAAAGATTTCATTTCAAAATAATGAAATTACACAGGAAGCATACGATGAAATTGTGAATGAAGAGATTACAAAAGTTGTAGCAAAACAGAAAGAACTTGGATTTCATGTAATCACCGATGGAGAATTTAGAAGAACTTTCTGGCATCTTGATTTTATGTGGGGACTGGAAGGTGTTGCACATGAAAACACAGGAAATGGAGTACAGTTTGATGCAGAGTTAGCAGTACTTGACGACACCTATCTTGTAGGAAAAATCAAGGCAAAAGCACATCCATTTGTAGAATATTTCAAATTTTTAAAACAGTTTGAAGATGAAAATACAGTTGCAAAATATACCATTCCGGCACCGGCACAGACATTCCAGCAGATGGTTGTTCCAATGAATCTGGAAAATACAAGAAAATATTATGCAACAAATGAGGAGTTGATTAAGGATATCGGAAAAGCATATCAGGAGGTCATTAAACAATTTTATGATGCAGGATGCCGAAATCTTCAATTGGATGATTGTACATGGGGTGCAGTAGTCGGTGATGCAGCAGCAATTCGTTATAAATCGTTGGGAGAAAATCTTGAGGATGTAAAGCAACAGTTACTTGAAGTAAATAATTTGGCATTGGAAGGAAAACCAGAAGATATGGTGATCACTTCACATATTTGCAGAGGCAATTATCATTCCACATTTTTTACAAGCGGACCATATGATACAGTAGCTGATTACGTATTTGCAAAAGAAAATGTAGATGCACTGTTTCTTGAATATGACGACGAAAGATCAGGAGGATTCGCACCACTTGCAAAAGTATCAGAAGATAAGACCGTAGTATTAGGACTTATTACAACAAAATCCCCGGTACTTGAAGATAAAAAAACGGTGATTAAGAGAATAAATGAAGCTGCCAGATATGTTCCATTAGACAGATTGTGTTTAAGTCCACAGTGTGGATTTGCTTCTTGTGAGATTGGAAATAAACTGACAGAAGAAGAACAATGGGAAAAACTCAGACTTGTAAAAGAAATAGCAGAAGAAGTCTGGGGAGAATAGACCATTTGGGGACGGAGATCTGGAACATGACATTGGAGATTTGGTTCTGACCGATATTGCAAAGAGCATATCACATACTCAAAAGAGCGGACAAACTCATGTATCAAAGCAAGCGATGAAAGAGTGTCTGTACTCCGCGTTCTATTGGAATGAGTAAAATAAAAATTGCACTTTACAAATTACAGAAAAAGTATTAAAATGAACAAAAGATATCTTCAGGGCAGGGTGAAATTCCCTACCGGCGGTAGAGCCCGCGAGCCGAAAGGTATGATCCGGTGAGATTCCGGGGCCGACAGTACAGTCTGGATGGAAGAAGATGATAGTACAGTTGATTTTTTGAATGAATGTAGTATCAGAGCTCTGAGATGGTGATCCATTTCAGAGCTTTTTATATTGGAAATCAGACATTCATTTATCAATCAAATGCAACAGATCAATTCCACCCTGCAGATATTTCTGCAGGCTTTTTTTGTATCTAGTACATCTTTTTCGCAATAAAGATAGCATTTACTTGTCTGTGAATCCGATTGCACAGGTCTAAAAGCTTCTGCGTACCAGGCAAAGAACAGGAATAGGAAAGAAGGAATAAAAATGACAGATCAGGAATATATGCTTAGGGCGATTCATCTGGCAAAAAAAGGAGAAGGCTGGACGAATCCCAATCCGATGGTAGGGGCAGTGATCGTAAAAGACGGAAGAATCATCGGAGAAGGCTATCATAAAAAGTATGGAGAACTTCACGCGGAACGTAATGCAATTGCTTCCCTTACAGAATCAGCAGAAGGTGCAGTGATTTATGTCACGCTGGAGCCTTGCTGTCATCATGGAAAAACACCTCCATGTACGGAAGCGATTATTGAACAGAAGATCAGAAAGGTGGTAATCGGTTCCCGAGATCCGAATCCGAAAGTGGCAGGAAAAGGTGTGCAGATGTTAAGGAAAGCAGGTGTAACAGTAGTTGAAGATTTTATGAGAGAAGAATGTAATCAGCTGAATCCAGTGTTTTTCCATTATATTACTACGAAAACACCTTATGTGGTGATGAAGTATGCCATGACAATGGATGGGAAGATTGCAACGAAGACAGGAGCATCAAAATGGATTACCTCAGAAGCAGCAAGAAAAGAAGTACAGCATATGCGGCATCAGTACATGGGGATCATGGCAGGTATTGGAACTGTGCTTGCAGATGATCCGATGTTAAACGTCCGGGTAGAAGACTGGAAAAGTCCTATAAGGATTGTGTGCGACAGTAAGCTCAGGATCCGTCCGGACAGTCAGATCGTAAAAAGTGCAAAAAAGTACCGGACGATCGTGGCTTATGCAACTCAGAAAAATACAGAAGAAAAAATAAAAATATTACATACCATGGGAGTTGAGACCATTTACTGTCCGGATGAAAAGGAGCAGGTAGACCTTAAGAAACTGATGACAGATCTTGGGAACAGAGGTATTGACAGCATCCTACTGGAGGGAGGCGGGACGTTAAATGACAGTGCCCTGCGAGCCGGAATTGTAAAGGAAGTACAGGCTTTTGTGGCACCAAAGCTGTTTGGCGGTGTGGCCGGGAAGACACCGGTAGAAGGTATCGGAGTTGAATTCCCGTCTGAAGCAGTGGAACTGAAATATACAGATATCCGCCAGATTGGTGAGGATATCCGGATAAGATGTCAGGTGTGTGAGAAAAAACAGGAGGAATCATGTTTACAGGAATCGTAGAAGAGAAAGGAAAAGTCCGTTATATACAGCTGACAGGAGAATCAGGAATCCTGGCAGTGAAAGCTCGGAAAGTTCTGGAAGGAACAAGGATCGGTGACAGTATTGCTGTAAATGGTGTGTGTCTGACAGTTACGTCGATCCAGCCAGACGGCTTTACTGCAGATGTGATGGCAGAGACGATCAGAAGAAGCAGTCTTGGCAGCTGTAAAGCCGGAAGCAAGGTAAACCTGGAACGTGCAATGGCTGCAGATGGCAGGTTCGGGGGACACATAGTAAGTGGTCATATTGATGGGACTGGCGTGATACGTTCCATGATCCGGGAAGAAAATGCCATCTGGGTATCAATTGAGACATCGCCGCAGATTTTGCATCTGATCGTGGAAAAAGGCTCCGTCTGTATTGATGGGATTAGCCTGACAGTTGCAAGGGTTGATGAAGCTGGTTTTCAGGTGTCGGTCATTCCACATACAGGAGAAGAAACAACACTTTTGGAAAAGGTGCCGGGGGATCTGGTTAATCTGGAAAATGATATGATTGGAAAATATGTAGAAAAATTGCTTGTCATCAGAAAAAATAACGAAGAGAAAAAAGAATCCAGAATTACGATGAAGTTTCTTGAAGAATTCGGGTTTTAGAACAGGAGGATATACACTATGTCACAAAATTATCAGTACAACACAATTGAAGAGGCACTTAGGGATCTTAAGGAAGGGAAAATAGTTCTGGTCACAGATGATCCGAACAGAGAAAATGAGGGAGATCTGATATGTGCGGCAGAGTTTGCAACCCAGGAAAATATTAATTTCATGGCGACTTATGCAAAAGGTCTTATCTGTACACCTATGAGTGCAGAAATTGCGGCGAGATTGAACTTTCCGCCGATGGTTGCTGAGAACACGGACAATCACGGCACAGCATTTACCGTAGCAGTAGATCACGCAGATACAACTACAGGTATCTCTGCGGCAGAGCGCTCCTATACTATTATGAAGTGTGTGGATGATAAGTCAAAACCGGAGGATTTCAGAAGACCGGGACATGTATTTCCGCTTATTTCCAGAAAAGGCGGGGTTCTGGTACGAAATGGTCATACGGAGGCAACAACAGATCTTATGAGACTTGCCGGACTGAAAGAATGTGGCGTGTGCTGCGAAGTTATGAAAGAAGATGGAACTATGATGCGTACATCACAGCTATGGGAAATGGCAAAAGAGCATAACCTTACATTTATTACGATCCGTGATCTGCAGGATTATATAAGAATACATGAAAAGCATGTAAAGGAGGAAGCAGCTGCAAACCTCCCAACGCAGTACGGTGATTTTAAAATGTATGGTTATATCAATGACATTACAGGAGAGCATCATGTGGCACTGGTAAAAGGTGATCTGGGAGATGGTGAGGATGTGCTTTGCCGGGTACATTCGGAGTGCCTGACAGGAGATGCATTCGGATCGCTTAGATGTGACTGTGGTCTGCAGCTGCAGACCGCGATGCGCCAGGTAGAGGCGGAAGGCAGGGGAATCATTCTGTATATGAGACAGGAAGGCAGAGGAATCGGACTAATCAATAAGATCAAAGCTTATGCACTTCAGGAACAAGGATACGATACTGTGGAGGCTAATGTGAAGTTAGGGTTTGCACCGGATCTCAGAGAGTACTGGGTTGGGGCACAGATACTGTCAGACCTTGGTGTAAAATCATTAAGATTACTGACAAATAACCCGGATAAAGTTTATGGACTTGGTGAATTTGGGCTGAAGATCAATGAGAGAGTACCGCTGGAGATTCCGGTACAAAAGTATGACAGGAAGTATATGAAAACGAAGCAGGAAAAGATGGGGCATATTTTTAAAGAAATAAATTTATAAAAAACAACAAATATCAGGAGGAAGAAAAAATGAGACAGATTAATTTAGTAGAAGGAAAAGTAGTAGCACCGGAGGGAATGAAGGTTGGTATCGTGGCAGCGAGATTCAATGAAATTATTGTGAATAAATTATTGGGAGGGGCAGTCGACGGATTGGTAAGACATGGAGTAGAAGAAGAGAATATTACTGCAGCATGGGTGCCGGGAGCATTTGAGATCCCGCTTACAGCACAGAAAATGGCACAGTCAGGAAAATATGATGCAGTTATCTGTGTGGGAGCTGTCATCCGTGGAGATACTTCACATTATGATCTGGTGTGCAATGAATCTGCCAAGGGAATCGCACAGGTTGAACTTGCAACAGGGATTCCGGTCTTATTTGGAGTAATCACGACTGAGAATATCGAACAGGCTATTGCGCGTGCAGGAAGCAAAGCAGGAAATAAAGGCTATGACTGTGCATTATCTGCGATCGAAATGGTCAATCTGATGAAGCAGCTTTAAAAGACAGGAAAATAAATGATGACAAAAACAATCATGTTCGATTATGATGGAACAATCCATCATGATTTGGCATCGTAGACCATTTGGGGACGGAGTTTAGCGGCTTTTTTTTACAAAAAAGCCGCTAAACTCCGTCCCCAAATGGTCCCATTGTGATATAATATAACGGATTAATTTGAAAGAAATGGAGATTGATATGCATACGTTAAAAAAATTTATTCAATATTATGGACCGTACAAAGGTGTATTTTTTCTGGATTTGATCTGTGCTGCTGTAATCAGTCTGGTTGACCTGGCATTTCCGCAGATTTTGCGGATACTAACGAAGACTTTATTTACGGAGAGTTCTGCCGCAATCCTGCAAGCTTTATTGCCGATGGCAGTGATTTTGTTTGTAATGTATTTGATTCAGACAGGATGTAAATATTATGTCAGCTACCAAGGGCATATGATGGGGGCACGTATGGAGAGTGACATGCGTCAGCAGTTGTTTGATCATTATGAGAAATTATCATTTTCTTATTACAATAAGAATAATTCTGGACAGACGATGAGTAAACTGGTGTCAGATCTTTTTGATATTTCAGAGTTTGCACATCATGGACCGGAAAATTTATTTATTTCATTAATAAAGATCATCGGCTCTTTTGTATTTTTGTTCCTGATCAACTGGAAACTGGCAATTCCTCTTTTGATACTGGTAGTATTTATGGTGATTTTTTCTTATGGACAGAACCGCAAGATGCAGGCAACATTTATGGACAACAGACGTAAGATTGGGGATTTGAACTCAAGCCTGCAGGATACATTAGCGGGAATCCGTGTAGTGCAGTCTTTTGCAAATGAAGATATTGAGCGGGAGAAGTTTAAAAAGAGTAATCAGGGATTTTTGATTTCAAAAGATGCCAATTATCGTTGTATGGGCAGTTTTATGAGTGGAAATCTATTCTTCCAGGGAATGATGTATCTGATGACGCTTGTATTTGGTGGATGGCTGATCGCACATGGACAGATGGAAGCCGCTGACCTTGCGATGTATGCTTTATATATCGGAATCTTTATCAGTCCGATCCAGATTCTGGTGGAGTTAACAGAGATGATGCAGAAAGGATTGTCTGGATTTAGAAGATTCTTAGATGTAGTTGAGACAGAACCAGAGATTGTAGATGCTAAGGATGCAAAGCCGCTGGAGAATGTAAAAGGACATGTACGTTATGAAGACGTTTCCTTTCATTATAGTGATGACGATACACTGGTACTTGCGGATGTGTCTATTGATATTCCGGCAGGAAAATCAATTGCGCTTGTGGGACCGTCGGGAAGTGGAAAGACAACAATCTGTTCACTGCTTCCAAGATTCTATGATGTGACCGGCGGACGTATTACGATTGATGGAAAAGATGTAAGAGAACTGACTTTAAAGAGTCTGCGTAGCCAGATAGGGCTGGTACAGCAGGATGTCTACTTATTCTGCGGAAGTATTCGTGATAACATTGCATATGGAAAGCCGGGTGCGTCGATGGAAGAAATCATAGCTGCAGCAAAGAGGGCGAATATCCATGATTTTATTATGGAATTGCCGGATGGTTATGAAACTTTTGTAGGAGAACGTGGAACAAGATTATCAGGAGGGCAGAAACAGAGAATTTCGATTGCAAGAGTATTTTTAAAGAACCCTTCCATTTTAATTTTAGATGAGGCTACCAGTGCGCTGGATAATGAGAGTGAGAGATTTATTCAGAAGAGTCTGGATGAGCTGGCAAAAGATAGAACCACGATTACGATCGCACATAGATTATCAACTGTCCGTAATGCAGATGAGATATTGGTAGTGGCTGATACAGGAATCGCAGAGCGTGGAACACACGAAGAACTGCTGGCAAAAGGCGGAATTTACGCACATTATTATGAAATGTCGTAAAATTGTGCTGAAAGAGGAAAAAGAGTGACGTAGAAAAAAATGTTCAAAAATGATTATTACTGATACAACAAAATATTTAACAAAAAAATAAACATCTTAGCGAAAAACGGAACGCAGTAAGAAATAAGATAAAGTAGAATTACAATTACAGTAAGATTACTTATCGGAAATTTTATTCTTCAGGAGGAAATATATATGAAATATTATTGTAATCCAATTAACGTTCCGTATCGCTATCAATTCAATATGGATCCACGCTCCCATGGGAAATTACAAATTGACAGGGAAGCGGCGGATCCTTCTATGATTTTATTTCAGGGAAAATATTATATCTTCGCGTCAATGAATCTTAGCGTATGGGTATCAGAGGATATGGTGAACTGGGAGTCTTACAGATTACCGGATAATCTGCCTCTTTATGATTATGCACCGGATGCAAGGGTATGTGGAGATTATGTCTATTTCTGTGCATCCAAAAAAGGAGAAAACTGTAATTATTACAGAACAAAAGATATTATAAACGGACCATATGAGGAAATTCCAGGAACGTTTGATTTCTGGGATCCGAATTTATTCTTTGATGAAGACGGAAGAGTATATTTTTATTGGGGATGTTCTAATATTACATCGGTCTGGGGTGTCGAGCTGGATCCGGTTACGATGGTTCCAAAGACAGAACGGATTGACCTTTTATCTGGTAATGCCTATGAAAGAGGTTATGAACGGATGGGCGTGGATCATTGTGAATTTCCGAAAAGCGAGGAAGAAGTGGAGATGATGTTCCAAGAATTTGTGAAGCAGAACGGAATTAGCGTAGATCAGATACCAAAACAGATGATTCCACAGATTCGGGGAATGTTTACAAGAAGAGCATTTATTGAAGGAGCGTGGATGGATAAGCAGAATGGAAAATATTACCTTCAGTATGCATGTCCGGGGGCTGAGTATAATGTCTATGCAGATGGTGTCTATATGTCAGATTCACCGCTTGGCCCATTTGAACTTGCAAAGAATAATCCGTTTTCCTATCATCCGGGTGGATTTATGCCGGGAGCAGGACATGGTTCAACTATGTGGGATAAAGAAGGAAATCTCTGGCACACTTCAACGATGAGAATCAGTGTAAACCACCAGTTTGAGCGGCGTGTAGGTATCTGGCCGGCCGGCTTTGATGCAGATGGGGAATTGTTCTGCAATCAGAATTATGGAGACTGGCCAAGAGCTGTAGCAGAGGGATGCAATGATCCGTGGAAAGAGCCGGACTGGTATCTCCTTAGTTATGCGAAACCTGTGAAATGTTCTTCCAACGAAGAGGGAAAGGGCGCAGAGCAAACAGTAGATGAGGATTCTCAGACCTGGTGGAGGGCAAAGACAGCAGAAAGCGGACAGTGGCTTGAGGTGGATCTGGAGCAGGTAATGGACGTAAGAGCCGTCCAGATTAATTTTGCAGATGATGATCTTCCGATTACTTCACCGGGAAAAATACAGGGCTCTGTTACACAGCCGAGATATATTGAAGAGCGAGAGTTGTGTACAAGATGGAAGTTTGAAGGCTCAACAGATGGAATTGAATATTTTACAATTGAGGATAAATCAGAGGCAGTGACAGATCTTCCACATGATTTTATTGTTAGGGAAAATGGAATCCAGGTACGTTTCCTGCGTCTTACAATCCTTGAGATTCCATATGATGTGGCACCATGCATCTCCGGGGTACGTGTATTTGGTCTGGGGGATGGAGAAAAAGCAGAGGTACCGGAGTTCACAGCGAAAAGAAGTGAAGACCGGCTGGATCTTCTTCTTACGATTGAAGGAAAGAAGGATGCCATTGGTTATAATATTCTCTGGGGACATGAAGAGAATAAACTGTATCACAGTTATCAGATTTACCGTGATACAGAAGATGTACAGGCAAAAAAGAATCATGTGATAAAGAAAAGAATCGGGGCACTTGTGAAAGCACAAGAGTATTTTGTGCGAGTAGATTCTTACAATGAAAATGGAATTACAAAAGGACAGGTTGTCAGACTGTAAAGGAGCATTAGAAGCATAGATGAAAGCAGTAAATTTAAGAACAGAACATTTAGTAGATCCAATCGGAATTGATATCCGGACGCCATATCTTTCCTGGAACTGTGAAGAGGGAAAAAAGCAGACAGCTTATGAGATTGAGGCAGTATCTGATGGAAAAGTGGTTTGGAACAGTGGGAAAAAAGAGTCAGATGAGATGCATACTACATTCGGGAAAGAAGCAGAAAGCAGACAGAACATTTCCTGGAAAGTACGTCTTTGGGACGAAAACGGAAAAGAAGGAGAATGGAGTAAGGAAGGAGTCTTTGAGCTGGGAATTCTTGAAAAAAATCAGTTTGTGGCAAAATGGATCAATCCGGAACTGGTCTGTGATCCGAAAGTGCACAAGCCGGCAAGCTGTCTGAAAACTTCATTTTTCCTTGAAAAAGCAGGTAGAGCAAGACTTTACATTACTTGTCATGGGTTATATGAAGCTTCAATCAATGGAAAAAGAGTAGGAAATTTTGTGCTGGCACCGGGTACCTATACTTATGATAAAAAGTTGGCATATCAGACTTACGATGTATCTGGACTGGTACACGAAGGAGAAAACGAAGTGCAGGTGATTCTGGGAGATGGCTGGTACCGTAGTTGTTCAGGTGTTGATGGAGACAGAAATCTGTATGGAGAAGATATTGCACTTTATTTCCAGCTCGAAGTTGACGGAAAGCCAGTATGTATCTCGGATGAGAGCTGGAAGGCTTCTCAGTCTGGACCAATCCGGGAAAATGATATGCAGCAGGGAGAAGTAATCGACGCCACGATGGAAGAGCCAGATGATTATCATGAAGTGAAAGTGGAAGACTTTGGCGTGGAAAATTTTGTATGTTCAAACTGCGTACCAATCGTAGAGTGTGAGCATTTTGAAGGAAAGATTATAAAAACACCAAATGGTGAAATCGTGATTGATTATGGACAGAATCTTGCGGGTTATATTGAATTTACAGTAAATGCCCATGCAGGTGATAAAATTGTCCTGACACACGGAGAAACTTTAGATGAAAATGGAAATTTCACGACAGAAAATTTTCAGGATAGAAAACGTCATAAAGAAGGTGGAACAAAACAGCAGGTTGTTTATACTTGTAAAGAAGGAGAAAATCATTACAAATCCAAATTTACAATATGGGGATTCCGTTATGCACTGGTTGAAACAGAGATTAATTTGTCCGATGCCAAATTCACTTCCATTGCGGTATATTCAAAGATGGAACAGCTTGGAACATTTACCTGTTCCAATGAAGATGTCAATCAGTTAGTTAAGAACAGTATCTGGAGTCAGAAGTCTAATTTCTGTGATGCACCGACAGACTGTCCAACAAGAGAGCGCGCAGCCTGGACAGGAGACATGGGTGTATTTGCGGATACAGGAATTTATCTTGAAGACTGTTATCCGGTAATCCGTAAATGGCTGGATGAATGTAGAATTAACCAGTATGAGGATGGAAAGGTAGCGAATATTGCACCGAAGAATAATAATCCAAGTTTCTTTTCAAAATTGTTGGCTGGTTCTGTCGGATGGGGAGATGCATGTATTATTGTTCCGTATGTCCTTTATAAGAGATATCAGGATAAGAGAATTCTTGAAGAAAACTATGAGATGATGCAAAAGTGGTATCACTTTCTTGAAGAACGTGCAAAGCAGAAGCCGAAGAATCCAATGAAGCTGTTAAAGAGAAATCCATACCGCAGATACACGATCGAGACAGGAATTGATTATGGTGAGTGGTGCGAGCCGGATGTGGAAAGTACGAATGCAATGCGTACTCCACAGGGAAAAGTGGCAACTGCGTATTTCGCAAAATCTGGAGAAATGCTTTCAGAGATTGCATCTATTCTTGGAAAAGAGGAAGATGCTTCCGCATATAGAAAAACAGCGCAAATGGCAAAGAAAGCATTCCGGCATATTGCTCTGAAAGATGGAAAAATCAGTTCTGACAGACAAGCAGAATATGTACGTGCAATCTCTTTTAACCTTCTGACAGAAGAAGAGAAAAAGCAGGCAGCAGAGGAACTGAATGCACTGGTAGTAAAAAATGATTATCATTTGAATACCGGATTCTTATCAACACCATCCCTTTGTCCGGTATTGGCGCAGTATGGATATATAGAAACAGCGTACAGACTGCTTTTGCAGGACACGAAGCCTGGCTGGTTATATGCAGTGAAAAAGGGGGCTACGACAATCTGGGAAACCTGGGACGGAATCAATGAAAAAGGAGAAGTGAAGGAATCATTGAACCATTATTCTTACGGTGCTGTGACTGGCTGGCTTTTCTCCGGAGTTTGTGGGATTTCTCTAAATGAAGGAAAAATCAGTATAACACCACAGCCGAATCCACAACTGGGATATGCAAAAGCAAGTTATCAATCACCAGTGGGAAGAATTGTCAGTGGATGGAAATATGAGAATGATAAACCAATATATGAAATTGAGATTCCGTCCAATACAGAGGCAGAAGTTACACTGCCGGATGGAAGAAAAAGAATCTTGACAGCAGGAAGCTATAAACTGTGATGAACAGAAATTCCAGTTCTGCAGGCTGCATCAAGTCAGGAAATGACCTGATTATGCCAGGTTCACAGAATGATGTAGATGATATTGTGAAATCTGTCAATGCAAAAGAAGGAAAAGTGGAATATCCGCTGACGTTGAATGAACTTCAGCGGTGTACACGCAGGATTTTAGATACCATCGTGTCGGCTTTCTGACAAAAAAACATTTGAAAGAAAGAGCAAAACAGGTCGTGTAACAAGAAATATAGCCTGGTATCAGAAATATCTGATATCAGGCTACATTTTTAATAAGGGGTTAGGAATTATGATTACCGTGTTAGTGATTGAAGATGATTACAGTACAAGGTTGGTTACAAAATTACATTTGAAAAATGAATACAATGTAGTGGAGGCATCCAATGGAGTAGAAGCACTGGAGAAGCTGGAACATCAGAAAGCAGATCTGGTCATTGCAGATGTGATGATGCCGAAGATGGACGGATATGAATTTGTAAAACAATTTCGGCTGATGAATAAAACAACTCCGATTCTCATGCTGACAGCAAAAAAAGAATGGGAAGATAAGAAGAATGGATTCGCAATCGGTATTGATGATTATATGACAAAACCTGTGCATTACGAAGAACTTCAGTGGAGAGTACGTGCACTTCTGAGAAGATCACAGATTCATCTGGAAAAGAAAATTACAATTGGCGATTTGATAATAAGCGAAGATGACAATACAGTAAGCTGTGGGGAAGAACGTATCACACTTCCCAAAAAAGAATTTGATTTGTTATTTAAACTTCTGTCCTATCCGAAGAAAGTATTTACTACAACACAATTGCTGGATGACATTTGGGGATATGAAACAGATTCTGATGAAACAACTGTAAGAACGCATATCAACCGTCTGCGGAAGCGGTTTGCTTCTTATCAGGAATTTGAAATTGTTACAGTACGTGGACTTGGGTATCGAGGAGAAATAAGATATGGTAAGTGAAGGAAGAAGGCGGATCGGTACAATTCGCTGGGCTGTCGGACTGGGGATTATCGTCAATGTTTTTGCAGTTGCATCCTATCTGGTCACGGTAGCTATACGTTATTATTATTTTGATATAAAAAGTGACAATTTTTTAGTATGGAGCGTTGCAATCTATCAGACCATGGGAAATCTGTGTGGCGTTGTTCTTGCTGTTGTTTCTGCTATGTTGTATCGGAGAATGGAAAAACTGATCAATGGACTGGATGAGGTCGCAAAAGGAAATCTGGATGTAGAATTATCATTAAAGTATTCAGGTGAGTATAAAGCAATTTACGAAAACTTTAATCGCATGGTAAAAGAACTGAAAAATGCAGATGAGCAGCAGAAGCAGTTTATGAAAGATTTTTCCCATGAATTTAAGACACCGATTAACTCTGTAAAAGGAATGGCAGAATATTTGGCAGTAAATGAGCTCCCAAAAAAAGAGGAAAAAGAATATCTGAATATTATGGCAAAAGAAGCAGGGCGTTTATCCCAATTATCCCAGAATACCCTGTTACTTTCCAAACTTGAAAATATGGAGCTAATTCAGAAGAAAGAAAAATATCGGCTGGATTCCCAGATAAGGAATTGTGCAATTCTGCAGTTGCCGGCTTTTGAAACAAAATACATCAGTCTGGAAGTGAATCTTCCAGAGATATGGTATTTCGGAAACGAAGAGTTACTGGATGAAGTCTGGACGAATCTGCTAGACAATGCCAGAAAGTATTCATCGGAACATACAACGATATTTATTAATGGAAGAAAGACAGAAGAAGGCATCTGGATTGAAGTAAAAGATGAGGGACAGGGAATGGATGATGATATAGTGAGTCATATTTTTGAACGTTATTATCAGGGGGATGACTCGCATGAAACATCGGGCTTTGGACTTGGATTGTCCATTGTAAAAAGAATTGTCGAATTGTCAGGCGGTTCTATACGTGTGGAGAGCAGAGCAGGAAAAGGAACATCATTTTTTGTATATTTATAAGCAAAAGTTTATGTTGAGTTTATATACATCTCTTATTCTATTATCAGAAAACAGGTGATGGATTACAGAAACAAAAAGCAGTAATCCACAGAATAAAGGAAGGAAAGAAGAAAGATGGATTTTTCAAGTGTAAATGGAAAAGTAGCAATTGTTACAGGAGCGGGCAGCGGAATTGGGGAGGCAGTTGCAAAGATTTTCGGAGAAAATAGAATGAAAGTAGTCTGTGCAGATATAAATATAGAACAGGGACAGGCAGTAGCAGATAAAATCTGTGCGAATGGTGGAGATGCAATATTTGTACAGACGGACTGCAGTGAGAACAGTCAGGTTAGAAATTTGATTGATAGAACAGTAGAGCATTATGGAAAGCTGGATGGAATTGTGAATAATGCAGGAATCGGGCAAGGAGGCCGTCCATTGCATGAATATGAGATGGAAGAGTATGACAAAATCTTTGAACTCAATAGTAAAGGTGTATTCGCCGGAATGAAATATGCGGCAGAAGCAATCTTTAAATCCCACAGTCAGGGTGGATTTCTAATCAATGTGGCATCCATTGCAGGTCTTATCCCACAGCGAGGACAGGCTCTTTATACAGCAACAAAGCATGGAGTTGTTGGCATGACGAAAGCAGCAGCACTCGACTATGCCCCATATGGAATTACTGTAAATGCAATCTGTCCTGGATATACGAAGACGTCTATCTTTGGAAATGCTCCGGAGCAGGCAATGGCATTTTTTGCAAAGGACTGTCCGGCAGGACGGATTGGAAACCCAGAAGAATGTGGATATCTGGCACTTTTCCTTGCAAGTGATTTGTCACGTTATATCACAGGAGCAGCCATTCCTGTAGACGGAGCATTATCGGCAGGTCACATGAATGTATCAACATGGAAACATCCTAAGATTCGTGAGTAATAAAAGAAAAGAAGCAGGTGCGTTCAACGTAAAAAACGTTTGAAGCACCAGCTTTTTTTATATTAGGAAAGTCCTTGTATTTCACGGTTCATAAATTCAGAACTGACTTCCAAAGATCTTAAAGGAGATTTATCAATCCAGTTTTTATGACTCTCAAGAATAATGGCATCCACATTTACACGCAACGCCTGTGTTACAAGCTCTTTCAAATTCATATTACCATAGCCAAGTTCCATACTGTCAGATTTTAAAATTGGTGTCATGGATGCTCCTTCCAGTCTCGTTCCACGATCATTAATATGGTATAATTTCATGCGGCTGCCTAATTTTTTCATAAGTGAAATGGCAGATATGCCGGCTTCTGTAGGCCAGTAGGAATCAAACTCGAATCCGACCAGATCGGGATCTGTATTTTCGAACAGAAGGTCATAGGCTGTTTTCTCAGACTCCACTTTACGAAATTCACAGTTATGATTGTGATAAAGCAGGTGGATTCCAGATTGTTTAAGCGTTTTACCGGCTTCATTTAAATCACGCGCAAGTTTTAATACAGTGTTTTTGTCTGAATAATCAAAGCGGTACATTCCTGTGATAACAACTTTGTCAGTACCGAAATTTTTTGCTTCGGTAATCACAGTGTCAGATTCACGCTGAATAGTTCCAAGATCTTCATGGACACTGACAACCTGAAGCCCTGCTTGTTTTACAAGGGAAGCCCAGTCGTAATTGCCACCTTTTCCGACAGGCATTCCGGCCATCTTTGTCATTATACGAACCAGAAATGAAGTGGGCCGGATCATAAATCCGTTCAACTCAATCCCATCATAGCCGGCTTTTTTTATTCGGTTTAATGTTTCTAGTGTTTCTTTTTCGTTTTTTGTCACGCTTCCAAGCATAATCTGTTGTACTGCTCTTATTGCCATCTTAATCCTTCTTTCCTATTTTTATTAAGAATACAACAAATTTTATGATTTTGTGTTCTTAATTTCGTGTAAATGTATTATAATTCGTTATACAGACTGTATTTAACGAAAAAACGAACATCATCCTTAATTATTTAACACAAGAAGTAGAAGAAAGATTTATTATGAATATGAAAATTATACAGAATATACATTGTTGTCATTCATGCGACATGTGAAATAATAAAGAATTAAGGAGGATATTTAAATGACACATTTTCCAAAAGAATTTTTACTCGGGGCATCGACAGCAGCACACCAGGTAGAGGGAAACAACACAAATAGTGACTGCTGGGCAATGGAACATATGGAACATACAAGTTATGTAGAGCCTTCTCTGGATGCAGTGGATCATTACAATCGTTACGAAGAAGATATTAAATTAATGGCAGAGGCGGGATTGAATGCTTATCGTTTCTCACTGGAATGGGCGAGGATTGAGCCGGAAGAAGGTGTTTTCAGCAAAGAGGCAGTTGAACATTACCGCAGCGTAATCAGATGTTGTAGAAAATATGGGGTAGAGCCGGTTGTTACATTGCATCATTTTTCAAGCCCGATATGGCTGATTAGTAAAGGTGGCTGGGAAGCAGAAACTACAATTGATGATTTTGCACGTTATACACGCTATGTGATTGAAAAACTGGGAGATGAGATTAATTATATTTGCACAATCAACGAAGCAAATATGGGACTGCAGATTACAGCAATTGCCGAACGCTATAAACGCCAGATGATGTCACAGATGGCAAAAGCGCAGGAAACTGCCGGCAAAGATGATGCAGATGGTACAGTTCAGGTTGGTATTAATTTACAGAAAATGATGGAGGAGCAGAAGGAAGCAGCAGAAGAAAATAAAAAAGTATTTGGCGTAGAAAAAGTTGCCAATTTTACTTCAGTGCGTTCTGTGGAGAGTGATATTCTTGTCATGAAAGCACATCAGGCTGCAAAAGAAGTAATTAGAGAACTGGCACCGCAGATTCAGGTGGGGCTTACTTTAAGTCTTCATGATATGCAGGCTGTCCAGGCAGGAGGAGAGCCTTTTGCTGAAGAAGAATGGGAAAATGAATTCACACATTATCTTCCATATATTCAGAATGATGATTTTCTTGGAGTACAGAATTATACCCGTTCTTTATTTGGACCGGAAGGTGGAATGCCTTCTCCGGAAGGAGCTGAACTTACCCAGATGAACTATGAAGTTTATCCGGAAGCACTTGAACATGTAATCCGCAAGGTTGCAGAGAATTTTAAAGGAACGCTGCTTGTGACAGAGAATGGAATTGCGACAGATGATGACAGCAGACGAGTTGCGTTTATCGAAAAAGCACTTGAGGGTGTTCAAAACTGTATTCAGGATGGCATTCCGGTAAAAGGGTACTTCCATTGGAGTTTGCTGGATAATTTTGAGTGGCAGAAAGGATATTCTATGACATTTGGTCTTATTGCAGTGGACCGTTCTACACAGACAAGAATACCGAAAAAGAGTCTTACATATCTTGGATCTTTCAGGTAGATAAGGGAGGGCATTTTATGGAATATGTGTTTCCATTTAAAAATACAATTAATCTGAAAACATTTCTGGAAGATGTGACAAAGTGTGAACAGGAGGTGCTTTTTGAGTCGACAGAAGGAGATAAACTTGCATTGAAATCTTCTCTGAGCCGGTTTATCTTATATTCTGTCTGCAACCAGCCAGAATTATTGGAAGGTGCAGTTATACGCTGTAATTGCGATAATGACAGAAAACTTCTTGCACCATATTTTGAATAATACAAAGGAGGAAAGTAGTATGGAGACAAAGGATAAGATTTCTTTTTTTCTGGAATTGATTAATTGCAATTATGAACTGCATCATTGGAGCTTTGATCTGGATTTTAATCTGTTGGAAACAGATTGGGAGAATGCTTTGTTTTCCTGCGATTTCTTTGAGTTTGTGAATTTTAAAGACTTGCTCTTCCAACATTTGTCTGAAAAAAAATATGTTCCAGTTGTGCTGGAAACAGATGCCAGTCTTATGTGGATTGCCGGGTTTCAACTGGAAAATGGAAATCCGGTCAGAATCCACATAGTCGGTCCGGTTTTTTGTGGACAGAATGATCATCTGCTTCTCCAGAAAAAACTGGATTCTTATGAATTGTCTGTAAAACTGCGTATTGCAATACTGTCAATTTTTGAAAAAATTCCGACAGTCCCTTCTAATATTGTGATACAGTATGCAGTAATGCTTCATTATTGTCTGAATCAACAGAGGATTGCAATGAATGAGGTCGTTTTTTTGTCAAACAATCCATCCGGACAAGAGAAAGTTGCTGTAAAAAGTACTTCTCATGCCGGAATATGGGCGAATGAACAGCTTTTCTGCCAGATGCTGGCAGATGGAAATCTGAAGTACAAAGAAGTGCTTCAAAAATCATATACCTTAAGCCATGGTGTAAAGGCGAATATTGGAGATGCACTCCGCAGCCACAAGAATAATTGTCTTGTTTTACTAACTTTATGTTCCAGATCATGTATTTATGGAGGGTTGTCTCCAGATATTGCGTATGATCTGAATGACTATTATGCCAAGAAAATTGAGTGCTGCAAATCAATGGCAGATACGAACAGATTATGTTCAGAGATGTTGGATGATTATGTTAGTCGTGTACAGGAAATGAAGAATAATCCGTCTGTTTCTAATTTGATGAGAAATGCATGTGAATATATAAAGAATCATCTGACAGAAGAAATTTCGATTGCAGATCTCGCAAATAATACAGGATATACAGAATATTATTTTTCACATAAGTTTAAAAAAGAAATTGGCAATAGTGTGAAGGAATATGTTCAGAAGAATAAGATTGAGAGGGCAAAAAGCCTTCTGTCCAGTACAGAAAAGACGATTCAGGGAATCAGTGATGAACTTGCATTTAGTACGAGAAGCTATTTCTATACCTGTTTCCAGAAAATGACAGGAATGTCTCCAACAGAATATCGGAAAATATACCGCAAATGAAACAGCACATCATTAGGATGTGTCTGTTTCATTTGCTTTTTCTATATTAGGAAAGTACCTTCAATGTTCAATTTTTTGGTAAAATGTTTTGAAATTCATACTATTATGAAATATGCATGAATTACAGAACATCTTTGTGAATTTGTGAACAGCATAATATACAAAATTATTCTATAGTAACATCATGAAGAAAACACATCAAAGAACGAATAGATGTATGGAGGACAAGGGAGAGAAAAATTATGGCGAAAACAAAAAAACGAACACAGAGTGAGATCGATGGCGTTCAGTATAGACGCGCAAAATTATGGCAGATTCTTTTGTATGCCTGCAATGGTCTGGTAGGAATGGGAATCTACCAGTTAATCGGTATGGCAAGCTATGCAGCAAGCGTTGGATTCGGAATTGCTACAGTAGCAGTCGGAGTAATACTGACAAGTACACGTATCCTGGATGCGATTACAGATCCGATGCTGGCATTTGTATATGACAGAGTAAATACGAAATACGGAAAAATCCGTATTCTGTTAATCAGTGGTTTTATTATTGAGGCAATTGCACTTCTGGCAATGTATGACTGGACAGCAGGAAAAGGATTTGGAGTTGCAGTATTTGTCATTCTGTATGTATTTTATGTTATTGGTTACACATTGGCAAATATGACAGCACAGACAATCCCGCCGCTTCTTACAAACGATCCGAAGCAGCGCCCGACAGTAGGTGTATGGACAACAATTGTGAACTATATGACACCGATGATTTTAAGTATTGTATTAAATGCAGTTCTACTTCCAAAATTCGGTGGAACATATAATCTTGAATTTCTGGCAGCAGCATGTAAGCTTTGTCTTGTAATTGCAGGAATCGGAGTAATTCTTGTATGCATCGCAGTTTCAGAATATGACAAACCAGAAAATTTTGTTGGTCTTCAGGAAAAGAAAGAACCACTGAAAGTAAAAGATATGATTGAAGTATTGAAGGATAATCGTCCACTTCAGTGCTATATTGTATCCGCAGCTTCTGATAAGCTGGCACAGCAGACAGCAACACAGGCAGTTATCACAACAATGCTCTACGGTATTATAATTGGCAATATGGGACTTTCTTCTATTCTTACAGTAATAGGAATGGTTCCATCTATCATCTTTGCAGCAGTAGGCGCAAAGTATGCCGGAAAGGTTGGAAGCCAGAGAACAATCGTTACATGGACAAAAATCAGCGTTGGTGTATCTGTTGTGATGTTTCTGTTCTTTGTAGCAATCGACCCAAGTAAGATTGCACAGATGGGCGCCATGACGATTGTTTATGTTTTACTTACATTCTGTAAAAATGGCGCAATGATGTGTGTTTCAACAGCAAATACATCGTTTATGTCAGATATCATCGACTATGAGCTTGACCGCAGCGGTCGTTATATTCCAGCAGTTGTCACAGGTGTTTATAGTTTCCTGGACAAAATTATTTCTTCTGTCAGCGCATTGATTGCAGCGGGGGCAGTTGCTGTGATTGGTTATACGGAGACAATGCCACAGCCGGGAGAAACCTGTACACCGCAGATTTTATGGCTGACAATGTTCATCACATTTGGACTTCCAATCTTAGGATGGATTTGTACACTAATCGCTATGAAGTTCTGTAAGCTCGGCAAAGAAGAAATGATTGCTGTACAGAAGCGTATTGAAAATAAAAAGAATGCGGCAAAGACAGAAGGGAATTAGAAAATATGAGAAATATCGTATCATTTAATGATAATTGGAAATTTATAAAAAATGCGGCTGACGAAGTGGAAGCAGCAAAGGGAGAAGGGGAGAGCATTGCTCTCCCACATACCTGGAATGCGGTTGACGGACAGGATGGCGGAAATGATTATCATCGTGGAACCTGCTGGTATGTTAAAAAATTTGCAAAACCGGAAAAGAATGAAACAGATAAAGCCTATCTCGAATTTTGTGGAGCTGCAATGACAGCAGAAATTTATCTGAATGGAGAAAAAATATCCCGTCATGAAGGCGGATATTCTACGTTTCGTGTAGAAATCACAGAAAGACTGGAAGAAGAGAATACACTGGTTGTTTCTGTTGATAACTCGAACAATACGACAGTATATCCTCAGACAGCAGACTTTACATTTTATGGTGGACTCTACCGTGATGTAAATTTAATCATTGTTCCGGAAACACATTTTGAGCTTGCTTACTGCGGTTCACAGGGGATCAAAGTAACACCGGTTGTTAATTTGGAAGAAAAGAAAGCTGTTGTGACAGTTGAGGCCTGGGTATGTGGTGACGCAGATATGGTTACCTTTGAAGTAAATCAGGAGAAAATAAATGCTTCGTTAGAAGATGGACGTGCAAAGGCAGAATTTGTGATTGAAAATGTACATCTCTGGGATGGAGTGGATGATCCATATCTCTATACCGCAAAAGCATTTATGGAAAATGGAGACATCGTTAGCACTCGTTTTGGATGTCGCAAATATTATATAGATCCACAGAAAGGTTTCTTTTTAAATGGACATCCTTATCTGCTTCGTGGTGTTTCCAGACATCAGGATTTCAAAGGGGTTGGAAATGCACTTACGATTGAACATCACAAAAAGGATATGGAAATCATAAAAGAAATCGGAGCCACAACACTTCGTTTGGCGCATTACCAGCACGCACAAGAATTTTATGATCTGTGCGATGAAAATGGACTGATTGTATGGGCAGAGATACCGTATATTACAATGCACATGAAAAATGGACGTGCAAATACACTTTCCCAGATGGAAGAACTGGTGGTACAGAATTACAATCATCCATCCATTATCTGTTGGGGACTTTCCAATGAAATCACAGCTGCCAGTGCGGTAGATGATGACCTTTTGGAAAACCACAGATTATTGAATAATCTGTGTCACAGACTGGACAGCACGCGTCTTACTACAATGGCAAATGTATTTATGCTCGAGACGGATTCCCCGATTCTGGAGATTCCGGATATCAATAGTTATAACTTGTATTTCGGATGGTATCTTGGAGAATTGGAGCAGAACGATGAATTCTTTGATGAATATCACGAAAAATATCCGGACAGAGTGATTGGATTTTCTGAATATGGTGCAGATGCGAATCCACAGTATCAGGCAGCGGTACCGGAGAAAGGCGATTATACAGAAAGCTATCAGGCAGTATACCATGAACACATCCTTCAGATGATTGAAAAACGTCCGTGGTTATGGGCAACACATGTATGGAATCTATTTGATTTTGCAGCAGATGGAAGAGATGAAGGCGGCAAACATGGAGAAAACCAGAAAGGTCTTGTGACAATTGACCGCAAGACAAAAAAAGATGCATTTTATCTGTATAAAGCAGCATGGAATAAGAAAGAACCATTCGTACATTTATGTGGAAAACGCTATGTAGACCGTACAGAAGATGTAACGGAAGTGAAAGTATATTCCAACCAGTCCAAAATAACATTGGTTGTAGATGGAAAAGAATTTGAGACACAGACAGGAAAAACAATTTTCAAATTCAATGTGCCAATCTCAGGTGAGCATAAGATTACTGCAATTGCAGATTCTTGTACAGACAGCATTACAGTGAAAAAAGTGGAAGAAGAAAACCAAGATTACATTTTTATAAAACGTAGTCCGGTTACGAACTGGTTTGATGCAGATGAGTTAGATCCGGAATGTTTTTCAATCAATGATAAATTAGCAGAGATTAAAGCAAATCCAAAAGCAGGTGCAATCATTGATGAAATGATGGCAAAAGGAGCTTCTGACCGCGGAGATGTGGCAGATGCAGTAAAAGACAATCCGGGACTGCAGAGAATGATGGGACGCATGACACTCATAAGTCTGCTCAAGCAATCGGGTGCAGACGATGAAAGCATTAAACAGGTGAACCGCATTTTGCAGGGAATTAAGAAAGAAAACTAACAGATGCGACCGCGAGAAATCCGCAGGCATTATAGAAAGGATGATCAGAGTTATGGAAATGACCCTTAGATGGTATGGATCAAAATTTGATACTGTTACATTGGAGCAGATTCGTCAGATACCGGGAGTGACAGGAGTTATCACAACATTGTATGACACAGATCCGGGAGAGGTATGGAGCAGGGAACGTATTCGTGCATTGAAAGATGAAGTAGAAGCGGCAGGACTCCATATTTCAGGTATTGAGAGTGTGAATGTACATGATGCAATCAAGACAGGAAGTGCAGACAGAGATAAATATATTGACAACTACATTGAGACACTGGAGAATCTTGGAAAGGAGGATATCCATCTGGTATGTTATAATTTCATGCCTGTTTTTGACTGGACGAGAACAGAGCTTGCCCGTAAGCGACCGGATGGATCAACAGTTCTCGCTTATACACAGGAAGCTGTTGATGCACTGAATCCAGAAGACATGTTTGGCTCGATTGCTTCCGATATGAATGGCACAGTGATGCCGGGCTGGGAGCCAGAGCGTATGGAACATATCAAAGAACTGTTTGCAATGTATAAAGATATTGACGATGAAAAGCTCTTTGAAAATCTGAAGTATTTTCTTGAGCGTATCATGCCTGTATGTAATAAATATGATATTTACATGGCAATCCATCCAGATGATCCTGCATGGAGTGTGTTCGGACTGCCTCGTATCATTATTAACAAGGAAAATATTCTTCGCATGATGCATATGGTTGACAATCCGCACAATGGTGTTACATTCTGTTCAGGTTCTTATGGAACAAATCGTGAAAATAATCTTCCGGATATGATTCGTTCCTTAAAGGGAAGAATTCACTTTGCACATGTGCGTAATCTGAAGTTCCATACACCGACGAATTTTGAAGAAGCTGCACATCTCTCATCAGATGGCTCCTTCGATATGTTTGAGATCATGAAAGCACTCTATGATATCGGATTTGACGGACCGATCCGCCCGGATCACGGAAGAATGATCTGGGGAGAAAAGGCAATGCCAGGATATGGTCTATATGACCGTGCACTCGGGGCAACTTATCTTAATGGGTTGTGGGAAGCAATCACAAAGGAGGAGAAAAGGCATGAAGCTGTATAAGGAAGGTCTTAAAGATCATGCTTTATGGGAAGAGAAAGGTTATCAGCTTCCTAAATACAATCGTGAAAAGGTTGCAGATGCTACAAAGAAAAATCCGTTCTGGATACATTTTGGTGCAGGAAATATTTTCCGCGCATTCCATGCAAACGTAGTCCAGAACTTGTTGGATGCAGGTGCGCTTGAGCGCGGACTTATTGTGGCAGAAGGATATGATTATGAGATTATTGAGAAGATGAACCATCCGCATGACGATTATTCTATCCTTGTAACTTTAAAAGCAGATGGAACAATGGAAAAGAGTGTAACGGGAAGTGTCGTTGAGTCTCTTGCACTAGACAGTGAAAATGAAAACGCTTTTGGAAGACTAAAAGAAATCTTTGCTTCCGATTCCCTTCAGATGGCAACATTTACTATTACAGAAAAAGGTTACAGTGTGACTGACAGACATGGAGAGGTTGTTCCGGATGTAAAGAAAGATATTGAGAATGGACCGGAAAAACCATGCAGCTACATGGGAAAAGTAGCGTCTCTTCTCTATACACGTTTTGAAAACGGAAGAAAACCAATCGCATTTGTAAGTACTGACAACTGTTCTCATAATGGAGACAAGCTGAGTACTGCCATCCTCACATTTGCAAGGGGATGGGCTTCTAACAAGTCTGTTTCACAGGAATTTGTGGAATATGTTTCCAATCCAAAGGAAGTATCTTTTCCATGGTCTATGATTGATAAGATCACACCACGTCCAAATGCCTCTGTGGAAGAAGTACTTCAGAACGATGGTGTGGAAGAAGTGGCCCCGATTATCACTTCAAAAAACACTTATGTTGCACCGTTCGTGAATGCAGAAGAATGTGAGTATCTCGTAATTGAAGATGCATTTCCGAATGGAAGACCTGCACTTGAAAAGGGCGGACTGATTTTTACAGATCGTGAGACAGTAGATAAAGTTGAGCGTATGAAAGTATGTACCTGCTTAAATCCACTTCACACTGCTCTTGCAGTATTTGGATGTCTGCTGGATTTCCAGCTTATTGCCGATGAGATGAAAGATGAAGATCTTAGACAACTGGTTGAAGTAATCGGATACAAAGAAGGGCTTCCGGTTGTGACAGATCCTAAGATTATTAACCCAAAGGATTTTATTGATACAGTTTTAAAAATCCGAATTCCAAATCCATTTATGCCGGATACACCACAGCGAATTGCGACAGATACTTCACAAAAACTTTCCATCCGTTTTGGTGAGACAATCAAAGCATATGAAAAATCAGAAGAGTTGAAAACTTCAGACTTGAAGCTGATTCCACTTGTGTTTGCAGGATGGCTTCGCTATCTGCTTGCTGTGGATGATAATGGAAATGCATTCGAACTTAGTCCGGATCCGATGTTGCAGAGCCTGAGCCCGGTATTTTCTAAGATACAGCTTGGTGAAACTGCTGAGATAGAAGAAATAATCCGTCCGATTTTGAAGGACAAGAAGATCTTTGGTGTGGACCTTTACGAAGTAGGGCTTGCAGAAAAGGTATGTGGTTATTTCAAAGAGATGCTACAGGGAAATGGTGCAGTCAGAGAAACTTTGAAAAAATATGTATGGGAAAAATAAATGGAGGCTCTTTAATGAAATCATTTATTCATGACGACTTCTTACTGACGAATGAGACAGCAAAGGAGCTTTATCACAATGCAGCAGAGACTATGCCAATCATTGATTTTCATAACCATCTGAGTCCAAAAGAAATCTATGAAGACCAGTGTTACGAGAATCTGACACAGGTATGGCTCGGTGGAGATCATTATAAATGGCGAGGGATGCGTGCCAATGGTGTACCAGAAAAATTAGTTACGGGAGATGGAGATCCTTATGAAAAGTTTCTTTCATGGGCAGAGACTGTGCAGAACAGTATAGGAAATCCACTATATCACTGGACACATTTGGAAATGAAAAGATATTTTAATATTGATGAAACACTTTCACCGGCTACAGCAGAGAAAATCTGGCAGATTGGAAAAGAACAGTTGCAAAGACCGGATCATTCCGTTAGAAATCTTCTTCGGATGCAGAATGTAGAAGTGCTTTGCACAACAGATGATCCGGCGGATGATCTGAAATATCATAAGCTTTTGGCACAGGACGAGACACTTGGATTTAAAGTGCTCCCGACATTTCGCCCGGGCTCTGTACTGGATATTGAAAATCCAGGATTTTCAAACTATATTACACATCTTGGGGAAGTTGCAAAAACTGATATTACAACATTGCACGGACTGTTTGAGGCCCTTGAGAAAAGACTGGATTATTTCGTGGAAAAAGGATGTCATGTAACGGATCATAGTCTGGAAAAGGATTTCTATCGTCCGGATACGACACTTGAGGGAGTAGCATACATTTATACGAAGGCATTAGGCAATACTCCAATCACAAACAATGAAGCAGCTGCATTTCGAGGTTTTGTTTTAAAGAATCTTGGTCAGATGTATGCAGAGCGCTCTCTTGTAATGCAGCTTCATATTGGTGCGCTACGGAATACTTCTACTAGATTATATGAAAAACTGGGTGCAGATATCGGGTGTGACAGCCTGAATGATTTCAACTATGCACCGCAACTTGCAGGGCTGCTAGATTCTATGGATGTTACAGATAGTCTTCCGAGAACAATTCTGTATTATCTGAATCCGAAAGATGGACCGATGCTTGCCGCTATGGCAGGAAATTATCAAAGCAATTCCGATGGAATCCGTGGAAAAGTACAGCTTGGAACAGCCTGGTGGTTCTGCGATCATAAGCGTGGTATGGAATATCAGATGGATGCGCTGGCAGATACCGGAATGATTGCAAATTTTATAGGAATGCTTACCGATTCCAGAAGCTTTTTGTCATTTCCAAGACATGAATACTTTCGGAGAATTCTATGCAACAAGATCGGTTCATGGGTAGAAAATGGTGAATATCCAAAAGATATGGAATATCTGAAACAGATGATTAAGAGAGTCTGCCATGATAATGCAGAAATGTATTTCCAATTTTAATTTATAAATGAAGCCGGCAGGATAAGTAATTCTGCCGGCTGTTGTATATAGATAGAGGAGATTATAGAAGATGGAGAATATTTATTTAAAAATTAAAGAAATAGGAATTATACCGGTTGTTGTTCTGGATCAGGCAGAAGATGCTGCTCCGCTTGCGAAAGCTTTGTGTGATGGTGGAATTCCATGTGCCGAAGTTACATTCAGAACAGAAGCAGCAGAAGAGGCTATCCGTGTGATGTCGGAAAAATATCCTCAGATGCTTGTTGGTGCCGGAACTGTACTTACAACAGATCAGGTAAACAGAGCAGTTGAAGCGGGAGCAAAATTCATTGTCAGCCCGGGCTTAAATCCTACAGTCGTAGATTATTGTGTAAAACGAGGAATTCCAATCATTCCCGGATGTTCTACACCAAGTGATGTAGAAGTGGCTATGGAGTTTGGGCTTAGTGTTGTGAAATTTTTCCCGGCAGAACCGGCAGGTGGACTGAATTATATTAAAGCAATTTCAGCTCCGTATTCTAATATAAGATTCATGCCGACAGGAGGGATCAATCCAAAGAATGTAAGTAGTTATTTAGAGTGTCCGGCAATTCTTGCATGTGGCGGAAGCTGGATGGTGAAAAAGGAGTTGATCCGTGAAGGGAAATATGATGAAATTGAAAAACTGGTTCGTGAAGCAGTAGTACTTGTTTCAGAGGCAAGGAAGAAATTAAAATAGGAGGAGAAATCATGGCAAAGGTTGTTACACTTGGAGAAATCATGTTGAGACTTTCTCCTCCCGGAAATCAGAGATTTGGACAGGCACAGTTATTTGATGTCTGTTATGGAGGTGCAGAGGCAAATGTCGCAGCATCACTTGCGCAATTTGGCCATCAGGCTGTATTTCTTTCCAAACTTCCAGATCATCCGCTTGGTGATGCTGCAATTGGACAGCTGCAGAAAGTCGGCGTAGATTGCTCACAGATTGCTCGAGGAGGAAAGCGTCTGGGAATTTATTTTCTTGAAAACGGAGCATCTGTCCGTCCGTCAAGCGTCATATATGACAGACAGGATTCTGCGATTACAGAGGCAAAGGCAGAAGAATTTAATTTTGAAAGCGTATTTAAAAATGCAGATTTATTTCATGTATCAGGAATCACCCCGGTCCTTAGTAAGGATACATCGTTACTTACACTAGAAGCTTTGAAAAAAGCAAAAAAGTATGGAGTTACGACATCTTTTGATTTGAATTACAGAGCGAGACTTTGGACAGAAGATATTGAAGGAAAGCAGAAATCTCTTGCAGAAATGATGAAGTATGTAGACATCTGTTTTGGAAATGCAAGAGATGCAGCAAAATGTCTCGGATATTCAGTTCTGGGAGTGGATCTGATTGACGGAGATTATAGTATCTGTGTAAATGAAGAAAATATGAAAAAAGTGTTGGAAAAATATCAGTTGAAGTGCCTGATCACAACATTGAGAAAAAGTATCAGTGCTTCTGATAATACATTATCAGCAGCAGTATGCAGCGAAGAAGGACTCTATACAGGAAGTTCGTATCCACTTCATATTGTTGACCGCGTAGGTGGAGGTGATTCCTTCGCAGCAGGATTTCTACATGGATATCTTTCTAAAATGAGTATTTCGGATGCACTGGAATTTGCCATTGCAGCATCTGCGATTAAACATACGATGCCTGGGGATATCAATTATACGACGGAAAAAGAAGTACTGGCACTTATGAACAGTGATGGAAGTGGAAGAGTGCAGAGATAGAGGGATACTGGTTCACAGGCAATATGTGAAATGAGGGGGGATGTGATTTTATAAGCTCTATTCAATTTTTTATCGTATTCCGGTATTCTCCGGGGGTCATATCAAATGCTTTTTTAAAATGCTGAATAAAATTTGCTTCATTTGTAAATCCCACCATAATCCCGATTTTATAACAGGGAATTTCCGTAGACTGCAATAACATCTGTGCCTGAAGCAACCGCAGATGTATGAGATATTCTCTGGGAGAAAAGCCTGTATATTTCTTGAATTGCCTGCATAAATGATATTTACTGATTCCTGTAAAACCTGCCATGGCTTCTAACGTAATATCCTGCGCAAAATGATGTTCCAGGTAATTTTGAAGAAGACTGATCGTATCAGGTATTTCTTCAGTATTATGAAATTCTTTCAGGCATTCTAAAATATAAAAGAGCATTTTCTCCAATTCAAAAGAAATATAAAAATCACGATTGATCACCGGTTCGTTTTGCATTCTCAGAATCTTCTCTAATTGTGTTTGAAAAGATTTTTGCTGTGTGCAGTGAAATACAGGTGGTTTATTTGCAAAATTTTCGTTGTAAAAAAGCGCAGATTGACCTCCCCAAAAGTGCAGATCAGAATGGCACCAGTGATTGCCCATGGTTTTGTAGAATTGTGCTTCTCTGCAGTCGATGACAAAACCGTCTCCTTTTCGCAATGTATAACGCTGTCCCCTGTAAATCAGTTCCCCTATTCCCTCATAGGTATACAGTAGCAGAATGGATGGGTAATTACTGCGTTTCGTATAGTAAGAAGCTCCAGTGTCCATATAAGAAAAAGCCTGTAGATACATTAAGTATTTTTGCTTTTCCAGGGACAGTGGATGCTGCAGAAGATAACGGGATTTTCCATCAATACAGAATGATGTGTCTTTTGCCGAAGGAAGATGGTGCATTTTCACCATTTTCTGATAAGCTTCATCTTTCAGCACATCCTGATTTTCTCCATCTGTCTGATGAGTAAAGAAATAAATATGTTCAAACATATATGCTCCTCCTTTAAAACAGCAATTTTCAATAGTTATACAGCAATAAAATATCTAAAATCAATGTATAAATTATACTATAATGAAGCAAATAATAAAAGGAGGATGCTAAAATGTTAGTTAAAAATCTGAAAGTGCTTCACATGGAAAAACCTCTCGCTATCGATGTTGTGCCATATTTTTCCTGGATGATGGAAAGTGATATTCCGAATACCATGCAGGAGTCTTATCAGCTCACAATAAAGGATTCTGTGGGGAACTGCATATATGACTCGGGGGTTGTTGAAAGCAGTCGCAATGCCTATATTCCGTATAAAGGAGCAAAATTACAGAGTAAAATGAGGTATCTATGGACTGTGCATGTTTTGGATAATCACGGAAATACTGCGACTGCCACATCTTCTTTTGAGACAGGTTTCTTATCAGAAAGTGACTGGTCTGCAAAATGGGTGAAGGCTCCTGGAAAAAGAAAAAAAGGAAAGCCAGGATTTGGGAAACAACAGCCTGCCACTCTTTTCCGTAAACAATTTGCACTGAAAGATAAACCTGTGAAAGCCCGTCTGTATGCTACCTGTCATGGTGCTTATGAATTATATCTGAATGGAAGCCGGGCAGATTCCCGTATTCTGGCTCCGGAACATACCGTTTATGAGAAATATCTGTGCTACCAGACTTATGATGTGACAGAGCAATTGACAGAAGGGTCGAATGCCATTGGCATGCATGTGGGGGATGGATGGTATTTATGTCCTCAGTCATTGCCCAATATGAAAAAAATGGACTATGCACATGCAGTACTCTTTCAGTTGGAAATTACTTACCCGGATGGTTCAATGGATATGATTATCTCTGATGAGGATGTGAAATGTTCCAACGGTCCCGTTCTGTCTGCAGATTTGTATGCAGGAGAATATTATGATGCGAATAAGCAGATAAAAAACTGGAATTGTGCAGACTTTATGGATTCCGGATGGATTTCCTGCATGGAAGCAAATTATGGATATGAGAGTCTGATTTCTCAGATTGGAGAGCCCGTCATGATCGTGAATGAACTTCCTGTTTCCCGGCTGACGAAAAGTCCGAAAGGAGAATGGATTCTGGATTTTGGACAGAATATTGCAGGATTTGTCCGTATGAAGGTAAATGCTCCAAAGGGAACACAGATTACCTTAGAACATTGTGAGATACTGGACAAGCAGGGAAATTTCTTTAACAATATTCAGGGAGCCGGCGGCGTGGGAAAAGGCGTTGACCAGAAGGAGGTTTATGTCTGTGATGGAACTTCAGCCACTTATGAACCTCATTTTACATACCATGGTTTCCGCTATGTGCGTGTTACCGGAATTGAGCCGAAAGCAGAAGAGTTTACGGCATGTGTCGTATCAACAAAAAAGGAAAATCTCGGTACTTTTAAGACATCAGATGAACGTCTGAATCGTCTCTACGAAAATATCAGATGGTCTCAATGCGCTAATATGCTTTCTGTGCCGACAGACTGCCCACAGCGGGAAAAAGCAGGATGGACAGGAGATATGCTTGTTTATTCCAGAACAGCTCTTCTGAACGAAGACTGCACCGCTTTCTTTACTCGTTGGCTGTACAATATGGAATGTGATCAGGATGAGTATGGGATTATTCCCATGGTAGTTCCGCAGGATGGAAATTATCCTTCCATGGGCAAACTGATGAGTATGATGTACGGGGTAAAAGGTTCAGGAACTTCTTCCGGCTGGGGGGATGCTGCTGTGATTGTTCCGTATTCTATGTATGAGATTACAGGAAATACAGATATCCTGAGACAACAGTATTACTGTATGAGACGCTGGTGTGACTACATAATTCTTCAGGCAGCATCCAATAAACCCAAAGACAGTACCATTCCTGATGATATTGAGAAATATCTCTGGGATACCGGTTATCACTATGGAGAATGGTTGATTCCAAGTCAGAGCAAAAATGGTCTGGATATGAAAAACCTGAAAAATATTATGAGTATGAGTTCCTGCTACACTGCTCCGATTTTTGGATGGAATTCGGTTCATACCTTTGCGAAGATTGCTGAAATTCTTTCTGAAGAGACCGATGACAACATTTTATATTTGTCTGACATGAAAAAATATCAGGATATTGCGGACCACATGAAGGAAGCCATTCAAAAAGGTGTTATAAAAGAAGATGGTTCTATGCCTTCGAATCTGATGGGAGCATATGTACTCCCAATTTATTTCAATCTGGTTCCGGAAGAACATAAAGAGACTTTTGCTGGAAATCTTGTAAAGTCTATTGAGAATAACGATATGTGTATGGATACAGGATTTCTGACCACACCGTATCTGCTTGATGCACTATGCAAAATCGGACGAATAGATCTCGCTTATACGCTGCTGTGGCAGTCAAAAAAGCCTTCCTGGTTATACGAGGTAGATGCGGGCGGTACAACGATATGGGAAAACTGCAATGGCTATGATGATGACGGAAATCCCGGTAACTTAAGCTTTAATCACTATGCATTTGGTGCTGTTGCAGACTGGATCTTCCGTACAGTAGGAGGTATTGATACAAAGGGTGCCGGTTTTAAACACTTTCGTATTGCACCGAAGCTAGATGGAAAGATTAGTTCCAGCAGTAGAAGTTACAGAACGGAGCAGGGTACAGTAGTCTGTGAATGGAATATAACAAAATCTGAGAAGAAAAATATTTTTTCATTGCACACGGTAGTTCCATGTAATACAGTTGCAACTATCGAATTGCCGGATGGTACTGTTCATGATGTAGGAAGTGGAGAATATAGATATGAAGTCGAAATATCCTTATAGTAAAGAATTGAGAAAAACCATAAGTTTTAGCAATATAAATCTGGAAGAAAAAGTAAGAGACGGCAGTCTGGCAAAAGTTGCCGGTTTTTTCAGTAAGCAGGTCTCATCATATAAGAGCAAAATAGCAAAAGTCAGAAAAGATACCTGTCAATCTTTTGATCAAAAAAGTATTACTTTTTACGAGTTTACCCCGAAAAAAGAAGAGTCGCTGTATCCTGCTATGATTTATTATCATGGAGGAGGATTTATGTTTCCTATTCAGAAAGCTATGATGAATAATAGCTCCCTGTATGCAGAGAATACAGGCGTAAAAGTTTTTTTGCCTGAATACCGTCTGGCCCTTGACAGCCCATGTGACACGACATTGGAGGATTGTTATGCCATGCTGAAGTTTATATTCGAAAATGCAGAGAAACTTAAAGTAGACAAAAATCGTGTATTCCTGTATGGGGACAGTGCTGGTGGTTGTCTTGCTGCCGGTATTGCGCTGTTAAATCGTGACAGAAATCATTATCCGTTATGTGGTCAGATGCTTATTTATCCGGTATGTGACAATGAAAGAGGAAAATATGAATCGATGGAGAAGTATAAAGATGCTGCATGGAGTAAAAATTCCAATGAGCAAATGTGGCGTATTTATTTAAGCCGTGGTGTTGAAAAGGAAACCTATACCATTCCTATGAAAAATGAGTTACATGATTTGCCGCCTGCTTATATAGAACCACAGCAATTTGATACTTTACGGGATGAGGCAATTGCTTATGCCAATAAGTTAAAAAATGCCGGAGTAGACGTAGATTTAAATGTAATCTCAGGCTCTTATCATGGATTTGATGCAGATTTAAAGAGTCCTCTTGTAAAAAGAGTTTTTGAGAAACGATATGAAGTGATACGAAAGTTTATACAATAAAGTAAGAGCCATGGAGATTTTCTTCCATGGTCTTTACTTTATTCGATCAATGTAATTAATTTTGCAATCGGTTCAACTTCCTATACTTTGCCGGACTCATCCCATGGTATTCCTTGAATTTCTTGAAGAAATAGGTTTGATTACTAAAACTAAGCTGCTGGCAAATATCTGCAATCGGCATGGCGGTTGTGATGAGTAAATCGCACGCTTTCTGCATGCAGAATTTCATACCATAATCAAATAGCGAAAGCCCGGTGAATTTTTGAGTAATCTTATATATATAATCTCCAGAATAGTGGAAATGTGTCTCTAATTCTTTGCGGCTCACACGACCATTATGCTGCACAAGAAATCTGGTAATAGAATCAAAAAGCTCCTGCTCGGCACTAGAGGTAAAGTGTAAGGGCGTATTGTGATAATGTTTATTATCAAAAAGCAAGCTGATAAGCTCGAGCATCATTGCATTTATGCGAAAGGTAGATCCCATAGAAGGTGACTGGATTTCCCATAATATTTTTTCAAATCGGTCATGAATGTTCTGATCAATCCACATGGGTGTTTCCAATGGAATAAAATCTATATAATTCTTATCTGAAAAATAATTCTTTTTATGATTGATATTAAGAAAATCATTGAATAGATTGGATTTGATATTTTCTTTTTTAGTGAAATATCGAGGGGCTTCCATCAACTGTAACAGGTATTCTTCAGAGAATTGTAAAAAGGCAATTCGATGATAACCGCCGTATTCTTCTTGATGAAAGACATTTTTATTCATAAGACAGCAGCTGCCTTGAGGATAGTAATGTCGAAGATTTTCTATATTCTGGTAAATATCACCGTCTATTACAAACATTAATTCGTAAAAGTCGTGACGGTGTAATGTGGACATACGAGATTGTATGTCCATTTCTTTTGCATTCAGTGTTACATACATATTTTGTATGGGGGATGATTGCATAATGATGAGTGCAGTCTCCGATGAATCAGGATGATGAGTTGAAAAGTATAGATTAAAAGGGCCATCCAGATGATGCTGCTCAGGTATGCTTTTAATTATTTCGTTAAATGGAAGCTGGTTTAATATCCCAGAAGACATTCCAAAATAATGGTTTTGTGACGTATTGGTATCTAAAATAGAAAACATAATACCTCCATTATTGAATATGTTGTAAAATACGAATTTATGCTTGATTATGACGTATCTTTTAAATTATACATCATTTATAATAAAACACAATAGGAAACATTGAAAATATATATTGTAACTTACAATTAAATGAAAAAACAGTTTGGAGGAGCAAATGAAAATTAGAGACTTTAATAGAGACTGGGAATTTCACAGCGACAAAAGTGCTGAGGTGCAGATCGTAAATCTTCCTCATGATGCCATGATTATGGAAAACAGGGATAAATCAAATCCATCGGGTGGAGCATGTGCCTATTTCGATGGAGGAAAATATTCATATAAGAAGAAATTCAACCATGATGAAGAAAATAAGAATGTGATTATGTACTGTGAGGGCATCTATCAGAACTCAAAAATTCTATTAAATGGTGAAATGATAGATGAGAGACCATATGGATATGCAGCATATTACATATCACTTAGCGAGCATCTTCATTCTGGAGAAAATGAAATTGAAATAATTGCGGATAACGCAGATACACCGAATACCAGATATTATTCTGGTGCCGGAATATATAGGAATATAAGCCTTTTTACAGCAGGAGAATCGTATATTTTACCGGATGGCGTCAGAATTTCCACAACCAATAATGATAGTGTACATATTAAAACAGAAATGCATGGAACAGGTAGTGTACATGTATTGGTATATGAAGATGACGTAGTAGTAGCTGAGGGAGATGGTAATGATGTAACCTTGAAAATTCCTAATGCAAAAACATGGGATGAGGAGAGCCCTTTTCTTTATTCATGCAAGGTAGAGTTAATTGAATCAGGAAAGTTATTGGACTCTGTAATGAAGCGATTTGGAATTCGAACGCTTGCATGGAATGGTAATGGATTCTTTGTAAATGGTAAAAATACTTTACTCCGTGGAGCATGCGTTCACCATGATAACGGTATTCTTGGAGCATGCAGTTTCAGGGATGCAGAGTATCGCCGTGCCAAAATACTGAAAGAAGCTGGATTTAATGCCATTCGAAGCTCTCATAACCCGATTTCTTCACATTTGCTCGAGGCGTGTGACGAGCTTGGAATATATGTAATGGACGAGACTTGGGATTACTGGCTTGTGCATAAGAACCCATATGATCAGGCAAATGAGAACTTCCTGAAATGGTGGAAGCAGGACGTGGAATCTATGATCCAGACGGATTATAATCATCCATCAGTGATTATGTATTCAATCGGAAACGAAATTTCTGAACTCGGTACAGTTAAAGGACAGGAGCTTTGTAATGAAATTGCAAATTATGTCAGAGAGTTCGATGAAACCAGACCTGTTACCTGTGGGGTGAACTTGCTTCTTGCAGGAATGGCTAAAAAAGGTAAAGGTCTTTATTCTGATAGCGATAATAAGAATGGCAGTCAGAGCATGGATTCTATGCCGACTAGTGCTTTTTACAATGTGCTTATGAATAAAATGGGAGGACTGATTGACAAAATGGCTTCGTCAAAAGCTGCGGATAGTGTTTGTGATTCACTTTCTCCAATATTAGATATTGCTGGATATAATTATGCTACTTCCAGATATCAGAAGGAGAGCAAGACAAGACCGGATAAATGCTTTGTGGGTTCAGAAACATTGCCTAAAACACTGTATGGTAACTGGAAATTAGTGAAATCTATCCCTAATTTAATAGGTGATTTTATGTGGACTGGATGGGATTACTTAGGAGAGACAGGTCTCGGAACTATACGTTATGTACATAAGAAAACAAAGGAAAATGCATATAAGGGACTTCCGATTATCTCTGGAAGCGGTGTAATTGATATCTGCGGAACTCCACAGGCTGAAGTAGCATGGAATAAAATTATTTGGGGATTACAAGATGAACCAGCAATCGGAGTTGACCCGATGCAGTTCCCTGAGTATACCAGAGCAATGTCTATGTGGCGCAATACAGATTGCGTTGAAAGTTGGTCATGGGAAGACTGTGACGGAAACAAGACCAACATAACTATATATGCTTCTGGAGTCAGTGCTGAACTAATTTTAAATGGAAGAAGTCTTGGTAAAAAGAAAGTAAAGGAAGGAAAGGCAATATTCAAAAATGTGAAATACATTCCTGGAAAAATCGAAGCAGTTAATTTGGATGCAACCGGTAAGGAAATTGGCAGAACAGCGTTGCAGTCAGCTACTGGAAACACAACTCTAAAATTAGAGGCTGATAAAATGCAGCTTAGGCCAAATGGGCAGGATCTTTGCTTTATCGAGTTGAGCTTAGTAGGAGAAAATGGAATCTTAAAAATGAATGCAGATACAGAAATAAATGTACGGATATCCGGAGCAGGAACTCTTCAGGGATTTGGTTCAGCTGTACCTAATACAGAGAACAGTTTCATTTCAGGTATCTACACAACATATCGCGGTAGAGCATTAATAGCTGTACGAACTGGTTATGAAGAGGGAGAAATTCATGTTTCAGTAAGTGCAGATAGAATATCAGAGCAGACAATAAGTATTCAGGTAAAACGAGAAAAATAATGGCTAAATGGTTAACTGTATGGGCGCAGGCTCAAGAGGGTGCGCAGAGACAGATTATGGTCAGAATCTTATGCGAAAGATGATGAGGACGAGAAGAAGCCATTTTGAAACAGTTAGAAGAAAAAGAGCCTTTGCCGGATAAGCTAATTACGGTATTGATCGTGTTTGCAATTTTAAAAGGACTTCCGAAAAAACTCACTGCTCTTTATGATGTGAACGGCAGTGTGGAGAGCTTAGACTAAAAAGTGAAAATCTTCCTATTGCGCAGGTGTCACACCAACAAGCCATGAAGCTGGAGCAAAAGAACCCGATACAGAAAGCAAAACGGTATTCTATGAGAAAAAATATATGCTGCGCTGCTTTAGATTCTTCTATTTGCATCGCAAATTCATAGACGCTCTGATTACAGCCGGAATGGGGGATTTTCTTGAATTGCCAGAGGATGTTGCAACAATTTTATATGATTTAAGAAAACAGACGGGCTAAACCCAGAATAGAGGCGATTATATGTTTAAGAAACTGGTATTGGTGCAAGGCATCTTGCTTGCTCTCCAGACACTGTTATATTTTGGATGCGAGTTTTTTCAGAGTAAGATTCACAACGTAAAACGTCCGGTGGATGATAAGATTCCTTTTCTTCCATGGACGGTGTTACCTTACTGTTTCTGGTTTCCAATGATTGCTTTTTATCCTCTGATAGTTTTCCGAACAGATCCATATTCTTACTGCGGTTATCTGATGACTATGGTGATGGAAAACGTACTCAGTGTGGTGTGCTATTTGGTCTATCCGACTTCTTTTCAGAGACCAGTGCCTCCAGATGGATTCTGGGGAAATTTTATAAAACTCGTCTATCATGGAAGCTACCGAGGGCTGAATTGTGCACCAAGTCTGCATTGTTCTAGTTGTTTCCTTGTAATCTGTGTTTCCTTCACATGTGCTGGAATGAGTCTTTGGGTCAGGGTATTTACAGTTTCAATTGCCATTATGATTGTGTTGTCAACACTTACAACAAAACAGCACACATTAATTGATGTGCTGACGGCAGTTCCGCTTTTTCTGATAAGTAGGATTTTAGGAATTTTGTTAACAATCCGGTATTTTACACCGATATTGACATTTGTTGGAAAATAAAAAAGAAAGAGGTGGGTAGACTTTTATTCAAGAGGATCTCTGTTTGAGGGAATTATGAAATGCGTTCTGGGAATCTTTATATTTACTCATGCGGGAATTACGACAGTTTTGTTTTCTTATGTATTTAGCATTTATATTATAATCAATGGCATTATCTGCATGGAAACAGCAATCTATATGCAGAGAACATTTGAAGTGAATTGCAGAAAGTATGTCATTTTATCATGCTTTGTAGTTCTGGGCGGAATTATTATGATGTTCTTTTCTCCAAATACGGTTAAGACGGCTGCGATTATGACAGGGATTATTTTCATCATAAATGCGGTGATCGATGGAGTGATTTTATATCGCATCCACAAAATACGCAGACAATGTGCAGAAAAAATTCAGGATGCCGTAGATGAATTAAGTGGAAATATTATTGATGAAGATAATGTGAAATGAAATGAAAGAAAGAGACAGAAAATTTGAAAAATGAAAATTGTTTAAATTTACAGATTGAAGGCACATCTTGAATCTGATAAGATAAAATTGTCAGAGGATTCACACCAATGTTCTAAATGGTGTAAAAGTGGTGTAATTTCAAAAAATCATATCGAAAAAGCCTTATTTTTCAAGGAAAAATCCCAATCATTAACAATTCCGAAACAATTTTCAAACACAATATAAACCTACATATCCTATGCTGTATGCAAATCATCCGGCATGGGATTTTTTTATTTGAAGAAAAATACGATAAAATAGATACAAATTATGAGAAAGGATATACATGATTATGAGAGCAGCATTATACAATGGACAAAAAAGTATAGAGATGACGGAGCTTCCAACACCGAAAGCGGGAGAGAATGATATTGTGGTAAAAAATATTTATGCAAGCATCTGTGGTACAGATGTAGCCGTTTATGAGCATGGGCCGGGAACTGGACACAGAATTACAGTTGGAAGTGAGTTCGGACATGAGATGGTATCCGAAGTGGTTCAGGTTGGAAAAAATGTAAAGGACATTAAGTTAGGTGACAGGGTTTATCCATATCCCCGACTTGCAAAGGGAGATTCAAAGCGTGCAGGAACGACAGGTGGATTTTCAGAATATGTACTGATCCCAAATGCAGAGCTTGGGAAAGGAGTCTATGCAGTCCCGGATGAAATATCGTCCAAAGAAGCAAGCCTGATCGAACCGTTTACCGTAGGGTGCAGGGCTGCCAGAAGATCATTTCCAGGGAAGGGAGAAAATGCAATTGTATTTGGTGCAGGAACAATTGGTATTGCAGCAGCAATCGCACTGAAGTTTTTTGGATGTGATAAGGTAATGATCTGTGACGTTTCCGATTTCCGCCTGAATAAAGCAAAAGAACTGGGATTTGAGATCTGCAATAATGGTAAAGAGGATATCAAAGCGAAAGCACAAAAAATATTTGACGGTGCCGTGTCAGCATTGGGTGAAACTTGTGATGTGGATATTTATATTGATGCAGCAGGAGCAGATGGAATTATTGAAAACTATCAGTCAATGGGAAAAATCAATTCCAGAATGGTAGTAGTTGCTGTAAAAGTAGGACTTCGCTCAATAGATGTGCTCGCTATGACTTATGGACAGCATGCAATTATCGGTTCCGGTGGATATTTCCCGGAGGATGTTCGTGATGTTATAGCAATCATGCAAAGTAAGAAATGGGATATTGAAAGTATTATCACAGATGTCTACCCATGGGAACAGCTTCCACAGGCAATTGAGAAGGCTTCCAAAGTGAATGAAGCATTGAATGTGATAATAAAATATTGATGTTGAAACATAGAGTTTTTATTATGCCGGAAAAGGAGTTTGCTGCTTATGCACTGGTCATCAGTGTAACAGGTATTTCAAAGATTGTAGTTTTTGCAAGAAATGGTGTCAGTGAACATCCCTTTATGAAGTGGCTGCTTTCCGTACCAATTGTAAAAAAATGATTCATGAGAATCAGTTCCGAACAGAAATAGCCCTGTATCCGGGATTTTTCATTAATGTATTATATGTTATATTTAAGACAGCAACCGGAATTTATTACCGGTCGGGTATTCTGATAAGAAGAAATACGGAGGAAGGAAAATGATACATATTTTAGTGGTCGATGATGATGAAAAATTAAACAGAACGATCTGTAAATGGTTAAATGATGTTGGGGTTGAAGCAAAAGGGGCGTTAAATGCAAAAGATGCCTTTGAAGAAATGTATAATAGCTTATACGACCTGATCATTTCTGATATTATGATGCCGGAAATAGATGGGTTTGTATTCGCAGAAAAAGTAAGAGAGGTCAATAAACATATCCCGATTTTGTTTGTGTCGGCAAAGGACGATCTGCCGTCCAAGCAGAAAGGATTCCAGATTGGGATTGATGATTATATGGTGAAACCGATCGAACTGGCAGAACTTGAAATGAGGGTACGGGCACTGCTTCGTCGTGCGAATATTGAAATGGAGCGAAAGCTCACCATAGGGAATCTGGTACTGGATGCGGATGCCATGACGGCAGAGATTGATGGAGAAGAGGTTCCAGTAGCTACTAGGGAGTTTAATATTTTGTATAAATTGCTTTCCTATCCGAAAAAAATATTTACCAGAGCACAGTTGATGGATGAGTTCTGGGGAATGGATACAGATACAAGTCTGCGGGCGGTAGATGTGTATATTACGAAAATCCGGGACAAGTTCTCAGCTTGTGATGGATTTGAGATCAAGACAGTAAGGGGACTTGGATATAAGGCGGTGCTGGTATCATGAAGAAAAGCAGAGGAAAAAGTGATCAGTACGTGGAACAGGACAGGCAGAGGGATCAGAGAATCAAGAAGGAAATTTTTCCGATACCGATTTTTATTATTTCCCTTGTGTTTTTTGCAGTGATCACAACCATACAAATGAAGATCATAGGAGATTATATCGATTATACGAAGATTCCAGTGATAGCAAAGATAGGAATTTTTGGCTTCTGGTTCCTGGCTTCTGTTGCGTTTACTTTTTTTATCAGCTGGCAGAGCAAGAAAAAGTATACGGATCCGTTAGAAGAGATTGCAGATGCAGCGAGAAAAGTAGCGGAAGGCGATTTCTCAGTTTATTTAAGACCGAGACATACGAAGGATAAAGCCGACTGTCTGGATGTGTTGGTGCAGGATTTTAATAAGATGGTGGAGGAACTGGGAAGCACGGAAACATTAAAAATGGATTTCTTTTCCAATGTTTCTCACGAATTTAAGACACCACTTTCTGTAATCTACAGTAATGCCCAGATTTTACAGAGACAGGAAATGGATGAGGAACAGAAAGACTGCGTGAATAACATCACAGATGCCAGCAGGAGGATGTCAAGCCTGATTCAGAATATGCTGAAGCTGAATAAACTGGAAAAACAGACGATTATACCGGAAGTAGAAGTGTATGATGTATGTGCACAGCTTTGCGAATGTGCCGTGCAGTTTGAAGAAAGCTGGGAAAAGAAAAATCTGGAACTGAACGTGGAGATGGAAGAGCGGGCATACATTGCGGCAGATCCGGGACTGATGGAACTGGTATGGAATAATCTGCTGTCCAATGCAATCAAGTACAATAGGGAAGGCGGTTCGATTACCATTTCAGAGACAAGTGATGATCAGTATGTCAGAGTTTCTGTTGCAGATACTGGCTTAGGTATGAATGAAAATGTAATGAAACATATCTTTGAAAAATTTTATCAAGGAGATGAAAGCCATGCAACTTTTGGAAATGGATTGGGATTAGCTCTGGTAAAACGAACCCTGGAGTTGTCAAATGCATCTATTACTGTAGAAAGTACACCGGATAAGGGCTCTGTGTTTACTGTGATAATGGAAAAAGCCCAGAAAACAAAATTAGAAAGAGGGGACGAAAATGAATCCTGATGTTCAAAGAGAACGGCAATCGTTCACATCATATGAATATAAAGAAATAAATGTAAAAGAAGAACAGGCATCCTTTTATCTAGACTGTTACGAGAACTTTGGATGGAAACAGGATGGGAACTTTCCACCGCAGAATAAGGGGGATTCGGTGGTCCTGAAGCTAAAGCGGAACCGGAAAATTGTAAATAAAGTGGAGTTGACCAGACTGCAGAGACATTTTGAGGCAGATATTCAGGACATTGTTTCTCTTGAAAATTCAAAAACAGGTCTTGCAACGATTCTTGCACTGGTTATAGGAATTCTCGGTACTGGATTTATGGCTGGATCGGTGTTTGCGGTAACGGCAGAACCGCCGATCATTTGGCTTTGTATTTTACTGGCGATTCCTGCATTTGCCGGCTGGATTCTGCCGTATTTTGCCTATAAAAAAGTCAAAGAAGAAAAGACAAAAAAGATAACTCCGTATATCGAGGAAAAATACGATGAGATCTATGAGATCTGTGAAAAAGGGCATTCTTTATTATAAAATGGAAAAAGCATTATAGAATTTGAAGAAACTGGTTTTTGAAGAAATATTCAGAAATCGGTTTTTTTAATAATTTTCAAACAAAACTCAAACGATTAAAAAAAAGCAGAAGTATACTGTGGTCATAACAAAAGCAAGAAAGAAACGAGGTAAAAGGAAATGAAAAAAAGTAATTTTGTAGCGATGATACTTGGAACCATTGGAATGGTATTTTTTGCACTGGAAATGTGCATGACACTGATTGAGGAGTGGGGAATGTTCCATCAGGGAATAGTTTCCGGTGTGATTGGACTTGTAGGTATCGTAGCATTATTAATGCTGATTCCACTGACAAAAGGACTGAAGTAAAATATATATTGAATGAAAAAATGTATATATGTTTCAGCAAAACTTGTGAAAAACAAGTATTAGAAAAATTATTTTTGATAAATTGGAACAGAAAATCCAGGAGATCCATTTGGACAGCAGGTTGAAATAATAGAAGCCGATATTTTGTTTCAGTAAAACTGAAACAAAATATCGGCTTTGAAAGGTTAATTGGAAATATTTTCAATCTGCCATTGCTTTGATGGTTCGTGGAGGCCAGCTTCCTTTTGGAGCTAATATAGGATCAATTAAAAATGTTTTTCCAACATAATATAAAAAAATGGTGGCATTTCGTATTTGCTGAAGGTACATGAAAATGTTCTCCTGTTAAATGATATTTTGTAAGTTGTTTTCTATAGATATCCGCTGATAGTAGATATCTATGATATCCTGTAAAGTAATCGTATTCATTTTTTCTTCGGCAGTCTTTTGAATTTCATTATAAAATCCCTGCAAAGATAACTGAATGTTAATGCCAACGCCACATTCTGGATTGGTATGAGTATCTAAATGAAGCAATGGTTTATCACCTTCAACTGCTTTATAAATATCCAGCAATGTAATCTGATCTGCTGGTTTTGAAAGAGAAGGACGGGCATGTCCGGCTACACTGGTCATAAGTCCCGCTTTTTTTAGTTTTAACATAAGCTGGCGTACAAAGCCGGGATTTGTATGGATGCTTTCTGCAATTGAGGCACTGGAGAGGGATTTTTCTTGGTTGATAGCAATCAGAACCATCACATGAACAGTGTCGCTTAATTTCGTTGAGTATTTCATGGTAAGAAACTCCTTGTAGTATGATATAATGATCTTGTTTTCACGTTTTTGGGGTGAAAATATTTCTGGTTTGTTTAAAACATCCCAAGTTCTCAACAGTTCTTTTAAATGTGTTGATAAACTGTACATTTTTAATGCTTTGATGATTGTAAATAATATAATTACAACTATAATGGGAGTTAAAGGAAAAGTCAATACAGTAATGAAACTTACGGAGGATTGTATCATGTGCTATTTATACACCAGAATCCAAAAAACATATGACTAAAAAATGTATCACCTTTATTATCGTGAAAACAGGGAAGGTTCACAGCCTGAAGAAGAATATGAAGCAAATTTATTAAGAGCATACCGGCATTTAGATGCATGCAGATTGAAAAAAAGGGATGGCAATGTCCAACATGCTTGAATTGCTGTTTTTATGGAAAAGATAATGACAAAACAGGCTTATCTGGAAATGCGTCTTTCCGATGCAATTGCAGAAGAAATAGAAGTATTTGTGAGAGATGGAAAAACAGTTGGAGACAGTGTATGCGATAACTGTGGATATATGATAAAAGAAAACCAGATTATACAGATGTAATTTGTAATATTACATCCACTTGACGCAAGAGAGATGCAGTGATATACTGGAACAAAAGTTATTTATAAAATAACAATAAAAACCTGGAACTATATTGTGTGATTGAACAGTTACAAAGAATGCAATTCTTATGGAGGGTATAGGATGATACAGATTGCAATTGTGGAAGATGAAGAAATTTACGTAAAACAATTAACAGAGTATATCCGGAAATATCAAACGGAAAGGGGAAAATCAATAAAGGTTACGGTATTTGGTGATGGAGAAGATATCATTGAGAATTACAGTGGCGGTTTTGACATTATTCTGATGGATATTCAGATGCGGTTCATGGACGGTATGACAACAGCAGAAAAAATACGCCAGATGGATCAGAAAGTAATTATTATGTTTATTACAAATATGATTCAATATGCAGTACGTGGATATGAAGTTGATGCAATGGATTATGTAGTAAAACCAGTTGAGTACTTTTCGTTTTCGCAGAAACTGGATAAAGCAGTTGGACGTATGCGCTCTGAGGTTAAAGAATTTCTTACGATTCCGATTAGGGAAGGAGTTGTAAAGATAGATATAGCAGATATCTATTTTATTGAGGGGCAGAGACATAATGTAATTTATTATACTTCGAGAGGAGATTACTGTTCAAGAATTACGATGAAAGAACTCGAAGAAAAACTTGCGGCACATAATTTTTTTCGATGTGCAAAGGGATATCTGGTAAATATGAATCATGTAGAGGGATTTGTTGGTTCTGATTGTGTGATCCATAATGTACATATACCTATCAGCAGAACCAGAAAAAAAGAATTCATGAATCTGCTTCTGCAAAACCTTAATATGGAATGATTTCATGCGAAATGGAGGATACTACTATGTTATATCAAGATATTCCAAGAATTTATACGGCAATAGCAGAGTGGGGATCATGTTTGGTTTATCTTTATATCCTAAAAAAAGAAAACATGAAATCTGTACATTTTCTTATAGGCAGTCTTTTCATGCTGGCAATGCAGAGTATTTTTCTGACTTTGACAGGCAGCGTAACTGAAATTTTGTGGATTCCCTGTATGATAATTGCTGTAGGTATGATGTATGGATTTCTTATGGTCGGAGGAAATATGAAGCCTCTGGGAGCGGCTTATTGCTGTGCCCGTGCATTTGTTCTTGCTGAGTTTACAGCTTCGCTGCAGTGGCAGATGGTATCTAGTGTACAGACATGGGGGAATCAGAGCATCTGGGTTGAAATTCTGATCACGATGGTTATTTTTGGAGGTTGCTTTACTATTGACATTTATTTAGAAAAAGATCTTCTGAAGCAGAATTATCTTGAACAGATGACAGTAAAGGAAGTAGCAGCGGCGGCAATCCTGGCTGTTGCAATCTTTGCTTTTAGTAATCTGAGCTTTTTAAATGAAAATGCACCATTTGCGAGCAGAGAACGTGAAGATATTTTTTCTATCAGAACACTGATCGATTTTGGAGGAATTGCAATCCTGCATGCTTATCAGAGCAGAATCAGTGAGTATGTTGCCGAGAAAGAACTTTCAGTAATGAATGTGATGCTGAAAAGCCAATATGATCAATACCGAAATTATCAGGACAGCCTGGATCTCATACAAATGAAATACCATGATCTGAAACACCAGATAACGGGACTTCGTGCGGAATCAGATGAAGAGAAACGAAAAAAATGGATTGATTCCATGGAAAAGGAAATCGCCGCTTTTGAAAATATAAGCAGAACGGGGAATCAGGTACTTGATACGATTTTGGCAGCTAAGATTTTCCATTGTCGAAAAAATCATATACAGATTACCTGTGTGGCAGATGGAAAATTATTGGATCATATGCATGTAACAGATATATGTTCTATATTTGGAAATGCTTTGGATAATGCGATTGAACATGTAATTTTGATTCCAGATCCGGAAAAAAGACTGATCCATCTGACAGTATCCGCTCAAAAAGGATTTGTGTTCATCAAGATAGAGAATTATTGTGAAGCAGAAATTTCCAAAAATGAAGAGGATCTGATTACAACAACAAAGAAGGATAGTAAAAACCATGGTTTTGGCTTGAAGAGTATTCGTACAGCTGTAGAAAAATATGATGGTTCTGTAGTATTCGGAGTACAGCAGAACTGGTTTAAATTAAAGATTCTTTTACCCAGAGCATTGTGATGCTCTGGGTATTTTTGTTGCCAAGCATACAACAAAAAGGTCCGGTGGACCTTTTTTAGTATTTTGTGCCATATTTGCTGCATCTTGTGCCAAAAACGACACGAAATAATAATCATGTTATAGTAATGCTAACAGGAAATGATGCCTGAAAAAGACGAGAGAGTCAAAGGAGGAAGAAAGAGAATGATCAGTGTTGAAATGGAAGATGTTCTGGCGGTATTACAATTATGCAAACCGTATATTATCGGTATTATTGCTGCACTTGTAATTGGAATTGTAATTATGATCGCATGCCGCAGGATGTCCAGGGAAAAAAGATTTCTGATAAGAGGAGAAGCTGCGATCGCAATGGTTCTTGCAGTTGTTGTCTGCGTGAATATGATCTGTTTTGGACCAATGGCTACGTTGATTGGACTGGCAACGGGAAATGGAACTTTAAGCGATGAAACAAATGAAGAAGCTGGGAAAGTAGCGGAAGAAATTATGGAAGACGGAATTGTTCTTCTGAAGAATGAAAGCCTGCTTCCTTTAAATGAAACAAAAAAACTGAATATTTTTGGCTGGGAATCTATTAATCCGGCTTACGGAGGAGCTGGTTCCGGTGGAATTAATGATCTGTATGATATTGTCAGTCTGAATCAGGGACTTGAAAATGCCGGATTTTCTATTAACCAGGAACTGGTTGATTTTTATAATAATTATGGTGCAGATAATCCGGAAATGTCTATCCAGAAACAGAGCTGGACATTACCGGAGCCACCTGTAGATACTTACAATGATGAGCTTATTAAAAGTGCGAAAGAGTATTCTAATGTGGCAGTTGTGGTTCTTTCCAGAAAAGCAGGTGAAGGTCATAATGATATTCCTATGGATGTAAAAAAAGCAGCATATGATAATAATTCAGATGAATATGATGATTTTCCTGAGGGAGAGCATTATCTACAGCTTTCACAAACTGAGAGAGATATGGTGGATATGGTTTGCTCAAACTTTGATAATGTGATTGTGATTTATAATGGAGCAAATCAGTTTGAACTTGGTTTCGCAGATGAATATCCTCAGATTAAATCTGTTGTATGGTGCCCCGGAACGGGAAATGTGGGATTTAATGCACTTGGTAAAGTATTTTCAGGTGAAGTCAATCCTTCTGGAAAAACACCGGATACATTTATTTATGATATGACGACTGCTCCGTGGTGGAATAATGCAGAAAAAATAGAGTATACAAATCTGGCAGATATGGCTGTTGAAGGAATGAACGCAGGAACTGCGCAGGTGTATGCTCCGGCATTTACCAATTATGTGGAAGGCATTTATGTAGGATATAAGTACTATGAAACAGCTGCACAGGAAGGTGTGATTGATTACGATAAGACTGTACAGTATCCATTTGGATATGGTCTGAGTTACACGGAATTTGAACAGAAAATGGGTGAACTGGAGGAAAAAGACGGACAAATTTCTGTAGATGTAGAAGTAACCAACACCGGAGATGTTGCCGGAAAAGATGTAGTAGAAGTATATTATAATCCACCATATACAAATGGCGGAATTGAGAAATCTTCTGCAAATCTAATCGAGTTTGCAAAAACAGATCTGCTTCAGCCGGGAGAATCTCAGATTGTTACAGTTACATTTAGTATAGAAGATATGGCCTCTTATGATGAGAATAATGCAAAAGCGTATGTTCTTGAAAAAGGTGACTATGTAATCTCTATTAACAGCGATTCACACACTGTGCTGGATCAGAAAACTTATACAGCAGATACTGATGTAGTATATAAGGGAGAAAATAAAAGAGCATCCGATGATACTGCTGCAATAAATGTATTTGAAGATGCAAAAGGAGATATAACATATCTGTCACGTGCAGATCATTTTGCAAATTATGAAGAGGCTACAGCAGCACCGGCATCTGCAGAGCTGGGTGAGCCATATGTTTCTGAATATCATCTGAACAGCAACTTTGATAAGACTACATACCTCAATGATGAGGATGTAATGCCGACAACGGGAGCAGATAATGGACTTACATTAGCTGATATGCGTGATGCTGATTATGACGATCCTCGTTGGGAAAAACTTCTGGATCAGCTTACTGTTGATGAAATGGCAAATATGATTGCAATGGCTGGTTATCAGACAGCAGCCATGGATTCTGTGGGAAAAGTGGCTACACTTGATTTCGATGGACCAGCAGCAATTAATAACAACTTTACAGGAGTTGGTTCTATTGGATTTCCTATTGAAGTTGTGGTTGCTTCTACATGGAATAAGGAACTTGCACAGGCCTGGGGTGAATGCATGGGCAAGATGAGTCAGGAAATGGGTGCAGAGGGCTGGTATGCACCAGGTATGAATACTCATAGAACCGCATTTGGAGCAAGAAACTATGAATACTTTTCAGAAGATGGAGTTCTTGCAGGAAATATGGGAGCAAAAGCAGTAGAAGGAGCAAGAAAATATGGAGTTTATTCTTATATCAAACATTTTGCTCTGTATGAGGGAAATGCAAAGATGGTAAGTGTCTGGTCAAATGAGCAGGCAATCCGGGAAATCTATCTGAAACCATTTGAAATTTCTGTAAAACAGGGGGGCGCAAATGCAGTTATGGTTTCCTGGAGTTTTCTTGGAGATAAATGGACTGGAGAAAGCAGTAACCTTATGAATACAGTTCTCAGAGATGAATGGGGATTCAGGGGAATGGCGCTTACAGACTTCTTCCGAAACAATGGTCATGGATTTATGAATGCAGATGCAGCTTTGGCAAATGGAGTCGATGCAATGTTGTCCACGTTCAACGGAGAAGAGAACAATGTAGCCAATCCGGAGCATCCGACATCTGTACTTCAGATGAGGAATGCCTGCAAAAATGTCATGTATACAGTTGTAAGCAGCTGGGCTTATGATGGAGAACACGAAGAAACAGGTATGGAAAATTGGAAAAAAGCAGGAATTGGTATCGACATTGTAATAGCACTTTTCATGGCAGGAATGGAAGTACTGGTAATCAGAGGATATAAGAAAAGAAAGAATGCTGAATAAGGATGAAAGAGGGATGGAAAACAGTTATGAAACAGCAAAAATTGGTTGAAAAGATGACAATAGAAGAAAAGGCAGCGATCCTCAGTGGAAAAACTGTCTGGCAGACCAGAGAAATTGACAGGCTTTCCATCCCGTCCATCTTTCTTTCAGATGGACCGCATGGAATCAGAAAACAGGCAGGAGCAGGAGATCATCTGGGACTGAATGCATCCTTAAATGCGACATGTTTTCCCACAGCAGCGACGATTGCAAACAGCTGGAATCAGAATCTGGGGGAAGAGATTGGACAGGCTCTTGGAGAGGAAGCAGCAAGTATGGATGTAAATATACTGCTTGGTCCGGGATTGAATATTAAAAGAAGTCCATTATGTGGAAGAAATTTTGAATATTTTTCAGAAGATCCATATCTTTCCGGGAAGATGGCAGCGTCATATATTCGTGGAATACAGAGTAAAGGCGTTTATGCCTGCCCGAAGCATCTGGCGGTTAACAGTCAGGAACTTCGGAGAATGGCAATGGACGCAGTTGTTGACGAACGGACATTAAGAGAAATATATCTGACCGGTTTTGAGATAGCTGTTAAAGAAGGACACGCAAAAGCAATCATGAGCAGTTACAACCAGATTAATGGGACTTATGCTAATGAGGACAAACATCTTTTGACAGATATCTTGCGCAAAGACTGGGGATTTGATGGAATTGTAGTAACAGACTGGGGCGGAAGCAATGACCATGTGAAAGGTGTTGCTGCCGGCTCAAATCTGGAGATGCCGTCCTGTGGGTACGATTCTGCAAGAGAAGTGATTGCTGCTGTCCAAAATGGAAAGCTGAAGGAAGCGGATTTGGATGAAAGAGTTGGAGAACTGGTGGATGCAGTGATGGAACTGACATCAGGGAAGGAGCTTTCAGATAAAAACTTTGACAGAAACGCACATCATCAACTGGCAAGAAAAGCAGCAGCAGAAAGCATGATTCTTCTGAAAAATGAAAAACAGATTCTTCCGTTGGATACAAAAAAATCCATCGCTGTTATTGGAGATTTTGCTTTTTCACCTAGATATCAAGGAGCAGGATCTTCTATGGTCAATCCAACAAAAGTAGAAGATATGGCATCGATTTTTCAACAATATGATTTGAATATTTTGGGAATGACAAGAGGCTATCATAGAAATGAAGATGTAGATGAGAATGATAGAAAGTTTGCATTAAATTTGTCTATGAATGCGGATATTGTAATTTTCTGCTTTGGTCTTGATGAGATCAGTGAATCAGAAGGACTGGACAGAACCCATATGCGTATTCCGCAGGATCAGATCGATCTTCTGCAGGATATTAGTAAGGTAAATGAAAATGTTATTGGAATACTGAGTGCTGGATCAGCGATAGAAATGCCATGGCACACCTGCTGCAAAGCAATTTTACATGGCTATCTGAATGGACAGGCAGGCGCTTCTGCAACATTGGATATTCTGACCGGAAAGGTGAACCCATCAGGAAGACTGGCAGAAACATATCCAATATCTTATGAACAGACACCGGCATTCCGATATTATCCAAGTAATGAGAAAACATCGGAATACCGCGAGAGTGTTTATGTAGGATATCGCTATTATGATACTTCAAAAGTACGGGTGCAATATCCATTTGGTTTTGGACTTTCCTATACGGAATTTACATATTCTGATCTTATTATAGAAGAAGAGGGAATCAAGGTTTCGGTTACCAATACAGGTGACAGAGACGGAGCTGAGGTTGTTCAGATGTATGTAGGACTTCCTAATGCAATCGTGTTCCGACCGGAAAAAGAACTGAAAGGTTTTGCAAAAGTTTATCTAAAGGCAGGAGAAAGCAGACAGCTCAGGATTCCGTTTGATGATAAGACATTCCGTTATTGGAATATAAAAACGGGACAGTGGGAAATAGAAACAGGAACTTATCAGATTATGGTAGGAGCCAGTGTTGCAGATATTCGTTTAACAGGTATGACTGAAAGAACAGGAAATAGTAATGGGTATCCGTATAATCCTGCAAAAATGCCTTACTATTATACAGGAATCGTGCAGAAAATATCAGATGAAGAATTTCGTGAACTTCTTGGCCATGAGATACCGAACAGAAGATGGAGTGGAAATCTGGAAGTCAATGATGCAATTTGTCAGATGTATTATGCAAAAAGCCGACTTGCAAGACTGATATATAGATGTCTCACAAAAATGAAAAAGAAGAGTGAGGCACAGGGAAAGCCGGATCTGAATATTCTTTTTATTTACAATATGCCATTTCGAGCGATTGCTAAGATGACTGGCGGAGCAGTCAGTATGGAAATGGTATATGGAATTGTCGATGCTGTGAATGGCCACTTTATGCTTGGAGTAAAAAAAGTAGTTGGCGGATATTTTAGAAACAGAAGAAATAATAAGAAATATGAAAAATTATTAAAAGGAGCCGGAGGAAAGTGCAGATGAATCATATAAAAAATATATGGAAATGTTTTGAAGAGAAACATTCTACTTTTGCAAAATGGCTTTATCAGATATTCTATTTTGTTATATTCAGTATGGGCGTGACAGTATTCCAGTATCTTGTATTTACATTTTTACCAGGGATTTTGGGAATTGGTCTGGCTGGTACAGAATTTATGTGGCCAAAGGTTTCCATGAATCTGTTTGGAGTAAAATTTACATGGAGTTTGCTGGGGTATAATGTATTGCGTGATGCAACGGGGAATATACTGATCGGTGGTGGACTTGGCTATTTTATCAGTTATGAATTGGGGTCATTTCTTGCACAGTGTATCAATTTTCCACTTCAGAGAAATATTACTTTTAAAAGTCATGGAAATCCTGTATATCAGGCAATCTGGTATTTTGTTGCATGGGTGGTAATTTCGCTGATTTGTAATGGATTTAATAATCTGTGGATGCCAGTTGCATCTGCATATGTGGCACCGGCAGTCTATAACATGCTTGTGACAATTATTACAGGTGGAGTTTCCATGGTGATTTTTTTCTTTGTGTTTAAAATTATTTTCCCAGAGGGGAAGGCTGAATAGAAGAAAATAGCAAGATGTTAGAAACTGGCATTAAAATGATGCAACCGGATATGATTTGGAACATCATAAAATCAACAAGGATAAAGGTAAAAAAATATGAATAAAAGACAAAAAGTTCTGATTGTAGATGATTCAAAACCGGTGTTTATGAAAGAGGATCTACTTCCCGTTATGGGAGATAATCAAATGATCCAGGATCTGCCCTCGGCATTTATCCGGGTTTTGGAGGAACAGAACGCATGAAAAAAATAATGGAAAAGGATATTCTGATCCGGGATGTAGAAACAAAAAATATCATGACTAAATCCAGTCTTCCGGTAGGGGGATATTCTGTCAATCCTTATGTAGGATGTACCCACGGCTGCAAATACTGCTATGCCTCTTTTATGAAACGGTTCACCGGGCATACCGAATCGTGGGGAACATTTCTGGATATAAAACACTGGCCGGCAATTAAAAACCCGAGAAAATATAAAGACCAACGGGTAGTGATTGGTTCCGTGACAGATGGGTATCTGCCCCAGGAAAAGGAGATAAGAAATACCCGCAGGATTTTAGAACAGTTAAAAAATAGCGGTGCAGAAATCCTTATCTGTACGAAATCGGATCTTGTACTCCGGGATATTGAATTACTAAAAGAAATGGGAAAAGTCACTGTCTCATGGTCGATCAACACATTAGATGAAAAATTTCAGGCAGACATGGATCAAGCTGTTAGTATCAGCCGACGACTTGAGGCAATGAAGCAGGTATACGAAGCCGGAATACGTACGGTTTGTTTCATTTCCCCAGTATTTCCGGGCATCACAGACTTTGAAAAGATTTTTGAACGTGTGAAAGATCAGTGTGACCTGGTATGGTTAGAAAATCTAAATCTCCGCGGTGGTTTCAAACAGGAGATTCTGGATTATATTCAGAAATGTTATCCCCACCTTGTTACCCTGTATGATGAAATCTATCGCAAAGGAGATCGAAGTTATTTTCGGGCATTGGAAAACCAGGCAGCACAGATGTCCCAAAAATACGACTGTCCTTTTGTAGACAACGAACTGCCTTATGGCCGCGCAGAGCCAGGCCATCCTGTAATCGTGGACTATTTCTATCATGAAGAAGTACGGGGATCGGAAAATACAGGGCGGCGCAAAAAATGATTGAATTAGTCGAGCTGTAAAAGAGGTGCCTCAAGAGACTGAAACAACTCATAGTTTTCCATGAATGTTACAGTCTCTTTATTATTATCAGTATACTCCACACTCTGGGTTGGTATCAATATCAAGATGAAGCAAAGGCTTTTCTCCCTCCACTGCCCGGTATATATCCAGCATAGTAATTTCATCCGCAGGTTTGGTAAGACAGGCGTTTGCCTGGCCTTGGATATTGGAGATAAGGCTTGCATTTTTCAGCGCGGCCATCAGCTGCCGGATATAGGCAGGATTTGTTTTTACACTTTTTGCAATCTGGGCACTGGTCAGATGCTCTTTTTCTTCTTGTAATTTATATTTTAACATGGTATAATTTGATGTAATTTTAATAATAACAACACAAGAAAGGAAAGTTAACCATGCAGCCAATGAAAAATATTGTTTTTGAAAATGCATATCAAAAAAATGCCCGGACCTTATTAGATAAACTTAATTCTGCTGAAGCCATTCTGGTAGGAGCAGCAGCCGGCATGTCCGCTTCCTGTGGCTATAATTTTTTCTATCAGAATGATGCGATATTTCAGAAATATCTGGGGGATTTCCATAAAAAATATGGATTTACCGGAGCCTTTAACGGATTTTACTATCATTATCCTTCCCCGGAAGCTCACTGGGCATTTCTTGCACGTATGGGCTATATGGAATATGAGTGTCCTACAGGACAGCCTTACTACGATCTCATGGAACTCCTTGAGGGTAAAAACTATCATATTATGACCACCAATCAGGACTTCCAGTTTACCCGTGTGGTGTCCGAAGAAAAATTAAGCGCCATCCAGGGTGATTCCCGCTATTATCAGTGCAGCCGCCGATGTCATGACCAGATTTATTACAACAAGGATATGGTCTATGCCATGAATGCAGCTATTGACGAGAATCTGTGTATCCCCGTCAAAATGATCCCCCGCTGTCCAAAATGCGGAGCCCAGATGGAGCCCTGGGTACGGGGATATACATTCCTGGAAGGTGCCAAGTATAGAGACGAATACCGGAAGATCAACGAATTTCTGGAAAAGAATAAAGAGAAGAAGATCCTTTTTCTGGAGTTGGGCGTAGGACGAATGACCCCTATGTTTATCCAAGAACCTTTCTGGAATCTCACATACTCCCTGCCTAAGGCGTTTTACATTACCATTAATCCAAAGGACGCCCTTCTTCCTGGAGAAATAGAACAGAAGGGGCTGGTTATCAAAGAAGACATTGCCCTAGTGCTACAGGAGGCAGTGAGGGTAAAGAAAGAGGAAAACAAGGAGCATGGAGAAGCATAGTCACAAGGACATAGAATCCCTTGTCCGGCTGCTCACAGATGCTGATGCAGTGGTAGTAGGCGCAGGTTCCGGACTATCCAGTGCTGCGGGATTTAACCATTACCACTGGGCTCCTGCACTAGAAACACATCTGGGAGAATTCAAAGACTACTACCATTTCACTTCTCCTTTTGCCGGATTTTATTACTGTTACTCTTCTCTGGAACAGCAATGGGCCTACTATACAAAATATATTTACAGTATGTGGCATCTGCCTATAGGTCAGCCATATCTGGCTCTTAAGGCTGTACTTGCCGGAAAAGATTAGAGAGAGGACACCGGGGGTGATCAGACTGCCTTTCTGGGATATGACGGTCCGTAACAGTCAGGTGTTTTACGTCTGTCTGAACCAGGAAGCCTTTTCTGCTCCGGAACATTTAAAAGGGAGAAGTCTTTACCTGCAAGGCAATCTGGCAGATATATTAAAAGAACTTCGGACACAGTTGGAAAAGGAGAAATAACATTATGGAAGAAAACTTCAGAAATATTTATAAAGCTATCCAGGAAGCAGACGCTCTTCTCATCGGCGCCAGTAACGGATTTTCTATTTCGGAAGGATACAATATTTTTGCAGATGATCACTGGTTTCAGAAAGATTTCGGAGATTTCCGCAGCAGATACGGGATCAGAAACATACTGCAGGGATTATTCTTTCAGTATCCTACAGAAGAATCTAAATGGGCATTTTTCAGCAGACTGATCAGCCGGAAATGTTATCTGGAACAGCCCGGTCCTGTAATGGAGGATCTGTATCGTCTGGTTGGTTCCAAAGATTATTTTATTGTGACCTCCAATGGCGAGGACCATTTCGTGCCTGCAGGATTTGACAGGGATAAGGTCTTTGAGATGGAAGGCCGTCTCACCCAGTCCCGGTGCCAGAATGGATGTGGAACAGGTCCTTACGAAAACCAGAATGAAATTCTCAAAATGGCGAAAGCTGAAAAAAACGGACAGATCCCCTCAGAACTGGTCCCCTGCTGTTCCTGCTGTGGAGGGCCAGTTACGGTCAATATGGCAAACAGCAATGCATTCTTTCAGACCGAACAGTTCCAGAAGAAAATGCAAGACTATCAGAACTTTATTAAGAAATATCATGGTAAAAGACTAGCAATCCTGGAATTGGGCGTGGGATGGCGAAACCGTATGATCAAAGAGCCTTTCATGAGTCTTGCTGCTTCTGAACCTGAAGCAGTTTATATCACCTTCAATAAAGGAGAAGTCTATATTCCTTCAGAAATTGCCGGAAAGTCGATCGGGGTAGATGGAGATATTGGGGAGGCGCTGAAAGAAATATGTCTGGCAAGAGAGAACCTATAGGGTTGTTTATATATTTCTATTTGGGCAATTAATTTTTCTGAATGGACAATGCAAAAAAGGCACTGAAAACCGTAGAAATATTGGATTTTCAGTGCCTTTTCCATTACTTAAAGAGAAAAAATATAATAAATTTAAGTTTCGCTAAATTCTATTCGTTTGAGCATCGCCATTGCTTTGACGGTTCACGTTTTCCACAATCATCACAAGTTTGCGGCCAGTTGATTTTCCATTCAAAATATTCATCTCTGCTAATCGCACCAGATTTCAGTTCTTCTTTTCTAAGTGTCCATTCTTTTAGAAAATCATTGAGAATCCCATAATTAAACCACATGCCAACAGGTGGATGAGCAGGCCAGCTATCAGAATTATGGTAGCGGATAGCGGTATCCTCACTGGAATTTACTTTTTCGTCTGGATAAGTCTCCAATTGAAAGAGATTGATCATGCTGGGATTAAATTCGTCAATCCAGAACAGGATTTCCATCAGTTCAGAAGCATTCATCGTAGTTGGCTCATGTAGTGTCAGTGGGTTTACATCCAGAATCTTAGCCATTTCTGCAACCAGATCTTTACGGGGAACCCGGTAGTTGGTTTCGTATTGGGCAAGGCGGTTTGCCCCTTTATCGCCCCAGCCAAGAGCAGCACCGAGTTCAGCCTGTGTCATATTCCGGAATGTCCGGATTTTTTTTATTTTATCACCAATCGTCATATCAGATTTCCTGCTTTCTATTTGATAATTCCATTTTACTATCAAAATCTCAGAATGTAAACAGAAAGATTCGCAAATAAGCGAATAAAATAATGGATGCCATTGCCAATGCCGTATCAGACAGCTGTGAACCGGCAATTATCCCGGATATCACTTTACAGACGGTTGATGGAAAGACTGTTATTGTGGTAGAGGTTTCTGAGGGCAGACAGCGCCCATATTATATTAAAACTCTTGGCAGAGATGGCGGTGTATATGTCCGTGTTGCCGGAACTACCCGTCTCGCTGATGAGTATATGATGAAAGAATTGTTGTTTGAGGGCAGTAACCGTTACTATGATCAGGCTTTATGTACTGGGTTAAATGTTACAGATGAAGATATTGATGCCCTTTGCAAAGCTATGAAAGAGCAGGCTGTCAGAAATGCTCGTACAGAGGAACAGAAAGCATCGATTAAAGATGTGGGAAGACAGCAGTTGCGTTCCTGGGGAATTTTAATTGAGCGTGATGGAAAGGATTATCCATCCAATGCGTTTGCTATTTTGACAGGCAACGGAGGACTTCATGTTGCAACGCAATGTGGTGTGTTCAAAGGTACAACGAAAGCAGTATTTGTTGACCGTAGAGAATATACCGGTCCGCTTTGGGAGCAGATAGACGAAGCATTTCAGTTTGTTCTGAGAAATATTCATTTGGGTGCTACTATTGTGGGAATTTATCGCCAGGACGTTTATGAGATTCCACCGGATGCCATTCGTGAGTTGATTATTAATGCTATGGTACATCGTAGTTATCTGGATCATGGTACCATACAGGTTGCTGTATATGACAATCGATTGGAGATTACTTCCCCAGGAAAGTTGCCAATGGGACAAACGATGGAGCGTATGAAAGAAGGCTATTCTAAAATCAGAAATGAAGCTCTTGCGCATGCGTTTGCTTACATGAACCTGATTGAGCATTGGGGAAGCGGTATTCCGAGAATTATTGATAAAGTAAAAGCTTCTGGACTGCGGGAGCCGGAGTTTATTGGTGGCGAAGTTGATTTGCGTATCAATATTTATCGAGGTCAGATTGATAACAATAACGCCATGATTAACGCCAGTGGCGTTGAAAATGGCACTATTGGCGTCAATGATGGCACTGATGGTGATGAAGTGCCGTTTAATAAGGAACAGACGCAGCTTGAAAAGTTGTTGCAGATTATAGAGAAAAATCCGTCTGCAACACAGGCGTATTATGCGGAAGAAATGGGTATATCAAAAAGAACGGTTTCTCGAATGTTCGCTTCTTTACAGGAAAAAGGTAGATTGGTACAGAGCGGAACAAAACGAAAATCAAATTGGAAAATTATAAGGTAGGAGGACAGCATGGATACAGATAAAATAATACAAGATCAGACGAATATATTTTTCCAAGATTTTGTCGTTAAAATGTGGTCAAACCAAGAAACCTCCGTGCGAAAGTAAGTGAAAAATTCCTGTGAAATAGTGGCATACGCCATGCACAGCTCGGGAAAGACTTCCCTCGCTGTCGGGCTGTCGCCCTATAAAATAGCAAAAATAGACGCCTTTGCAAGTAAACTAGCAGGGCGTTTTTTTCACCATTCTGCATGGTTCGTAGCGTTCACAAAATCTTCACAAAAAATTAGCACTCATCTATTGACAGTGCTAATAATAGGTGCTATAGTACAAATAGAACAAAGGAGGAGGGAAATAAAAGAGAAAGCCTCAGATCCGAAAGTTCAAGAACTCAACACTTTTGCAAATCAAAAGTGCTAACATATATGGATTCAAAAAGGAGAGATGACTTATGTTAAGACCTAGTATTTTTGGAGAAAGCTTTTTAAATGATTGGAACGATTGGGATAACTGGATGAATTTTTCACTCCCGGATGTGGAGAAAAAGTTGTATGGAAAACATGCAGCACATGTAATGAAAACAGATATTAAAGAACATGATGATGCATATGAATTGGTAGTAGATTTACCGGGATTCAAGAAAGATCAGATTCAGGTAGAATTGAAAGATGGTTATTTGACTATCAGCGCAGAGAAAGGTCTTGAAAAAGACGAGAAAGAGAAAAAAGGAAAATACCTCAGACAGGAACGTTATTCAGGAAGCACAAGCCGTACATTCTATGTAGGTAAAGATGTTACAGAGAATGATATTCATGGAAAATTTGAGAATGGTATTTTGACACTCGATATCCCGAAGAAAGAGGAGAAGAAAGAAGTGGAAGCAAACCACTTTGTAACCATTGAGGGATAGGATAAAAAGAGCTCCCTGGGAAGTCCTGGGGAGCTTTTTCTAAATAAGAGGAAAATTTTATGTGTTGTTGATTTGAAATAAGTTGATAGATGCTGTTAAGGCAATGCTTTGAGAAAATATCAGGAGGTGATATAAATGGCAAAGAGGGATTATTATGATGTATTAGGGGTTAGTAGAAGTGCAAGTGCCTCAGAGATCAAGAAAGCTTATAGGAAGCTTGCAAAAAAATATCATCCTGATACGAATGCGGGAAATAAAGAAGCAGAACAGAAATTCAAAGAAGTTACAGAAGCATACAATGTATTAAGTGACGAAGAAAAGAAAAAAATGTATGATCAGTTCGGTCATGCAGCATTTGACGGAAGTGCACCAAATGGTGCATATCAAGGTAATGCAGGAAATTCGGGTTTTGGTGGTTCTTACAGCGGAGCATACCAAGATGCGAATGGCGCTTACCATGAATATCATTTCAACAGCAGTGACATGGGGGATATTTTTGGTGATATGTTTGGAAATATGTTCCATGGCGGTGAAAGTGGCAAAGGTTTTGGCAGTTTCAGAAGCGGAAGTGCCGATGGTTTCAAAGGTTTTGGCGGCTTTGGAAATAGTGGAAGTCAGGGCTTTGGCGGGCAATATTATAAAAATGCACCACAAAAAGGTTCCGATATCCACGCAGATGTAACAGTAGGATTTGACGAGGCGGCATTTGGCTGTGATAAGATAATTACATTACAAAATCCATCAGACGGAAGCAGTCAGTCATTAAAAGTACACATTCCGGCCGGTATTGATACCGGAAAAAGTGTACGGCTTCGTGGAAAAGGCCAGCCGGGATTTCAGGGCGGTGAAGCCGGAGATTTGTTTTTGAAAGTAACAGTAGCGAATAAACCTGGATATGAGCGAAAAGGTGCAGATGTCTATACAACAGTACAAATCCCATACACAACAGCTGTGTTTGGAGGAGAAGCAAGAGTTCACACGCTGTATGGAGACGTCATGTGTAAAATCAAAGAAGGAACACAGTCAGGAAGCAAGATTCGATTAAGAGGAAAAGGAATTGTTTCCATGAAAAATGCATCCGTGCATGGAGATCAGTATGTCACAGTGGAAATTCAAGTGCCGAAATATTTGAATCAGGAAGCAAAAGAAAAATTAAAAGAATATCAGAGAGCGTGTGCGTGATAAAAATGATAAAAATAGTACACGCGGATAATAGAAAGAGACTTTACACTATGCTATAATATTTACGATAAAGGTAGATAGTGTAAAGTCTTTTTTTGCTTTACACAAAAGCCTTTTCATTTTACACAAAGGAAATAAATAAAAATGTCGAATGTAAATGAGTATAATTGGGATAAGTTGTTAAAAATAAAAACAAGTGGCAGAGATGATACAAAAGCAGACCAATATTGTTATCCGTATGAGCCTACGCCATATTGTGTACTTGAGAGACTGGCAAACAGCGGGTATATCAAGAAAAATAATTGCGTGATTGATTATGGCTGCGGAAAGGGCAGGGTTGATTTTTTCTTATCTTATCAGACAAGATGTAAAAGTGTCGGAATAGAATATGATGAACGGATTTACAAAGATGCCTGCAATAATCAAGACACTGCAGTTTCCGGTTCAAGAACCGAATTTTTACTTCAAAAAGCAGAAACATATTCATTAGAAAAACAAGAAGACAGAATGTTTTTCTTCAATCCATTTTCAATAGAAATATTAAGAAATGTAATAGCTCGAATTGTTCAATCATATTATGCAGAACCAAGACAAATGTTGTTATTCTTCTACTATCCGTCAGATGAGTATATTGCGTATCTGATGACGGTAGATGAACTAACATTTGTTGACGAGATTGAGTGTATGGATTTGTTTGAAGAAAACAATAAACGTGAACGAATTATGATTTTCGAGATAGGAAATGAGTAGAAAAGTGATGAAATCATATGACACGGTGTTGAAAATTTTGCCGGAAATTGTAAAGCATGTGGATATTTGTTATAATAAAAAATATTTGCAATTCAAAGGGGAAAATACAAGTAGAAAGGAATAGAGAAATGAAAGAAAAAATTCATGCATTGACAGAAGAAATGTTGGAGAATATGGGGAGATTGGTAGCAATTGATTCTCAGCTGGGGACACCAAAGGAAGGGAAACCATTTGGCGAGGGACCAGCAAAAGCTCTGGAGGAAGGACTTAGGATTGCAAAAGAGCTTGGATTTAAAACAGTAAATCTGGACAATTATTGTGGATATGCAGAGATGGGAGAGGGCGAGGAAATCATCGGAATCGCAGGACATCTTGATATTGTTCCGGTAGGTGGAGACTGGACTTATGATCCATTTAAGCTTACAAGAGATGGAGATTATGTATATGGACGTGGAACAACAGATGACAAAGGTCCGGTTATAGAGGCACTTTATGCAATGAAATTGTTGCGTGATTCTGGAATTAAAATGAATAAACGCGTCCGTCTCATTATGGGATGTAATGAGGAGACAGGATCAAAATGTATGGAACACTATAATGAGGTGGCAGAAGAATTATCCTGCGGATTTACTCCGGACGCAAGCTATCCATGTATCCATGGTGAAAAAGGACATATGGCTATGATGGCATATTCAAAAAATACAAAAATCATTTCCATGAATGGTGGATTTGTTTCAAATGCTGTATGTGATACATGTACAACAGTGATTCCAAGTGAAGCCGGTCTGAAAGAAAAACTTGAGAAAACATTTGCTGAAACAAAACTCCAGGAATATAAATTGACAGAAGAAAATGGAGAAATCAGCATTTATGCAAAAGGAGTACCGGCACATGCAAGTACCCCAACTCTTGGTGTAAATGCAGCAGGCGTGACATGTGAGTGTCTTGAAAAAGCAGGTTTTGAAGATGATTTTGTAAAATTCTATAATACACATATCGGTACTGCATGTGATGGCGCAGGTGTAGGACTGAAAATTGCGGATCAATATGGTGATCTGACATTTTGTAATGGAATAGTTAAGACAGAAGATGGTGTTATTTCATGCACAATTGATATCCGAGTACCGGTGACATTGAAAGCAGAAGATGTCCGTAAAATGTGCGAAGACAAATTAGAAGATGAGAATGGCCGCATTGAGATATTAGAAATCGGAGATCCATTATTCTATCCAAGAGAATCACCACTTGTAAATGCTTTATATAAAGCATATGTAGATGTGACTGGAGATACAGAGAATGAGCCAATGGTAATCGGCGGTGGAACTTATGCGAAATCATTGAAAAATATAATTGCATTTGGACCGGAGAAGGTTGGTATGGATTATCGTATTCATGGTGCGGATGAATTTATTCTTGTTTCTGAGATGGAGGAAACTGTGCTGATTTATATGGAGGCAATTAAGAATTTGCTTGCTATTTAGTTCATTAAGTTGCTATTTAGTTCACGACAACCCCAAGCAAGAAAAAGACTATGCATTCCTGCTCAGCTTCGTCGGGCAAGCCCGACTCCAATTCGCTGGATTGCATAGTCTTTTTCTTGCTTTGTGGTGTACTGTGATCGAAATAGGTGGAGCAATGATGGATTTACTTTTCTGGGGTCTGAGAATACTTCCCACGTATCCTTTGAGTTCTATTTGCTTCACAACTTGAGCCAATACATTACTTACAAAAAAATTGATATAAGAAATTCGAGCGAATATGGAGTGAGCGTTGGAGACACTTAGAGCATAAATTTACGCTCTTATGTGTCACCCGCTCATGGAATCTGAGCAAGAATTCTTATATCAATTTTTTGTAAGGAACGTATTGCTGCCCAGTGAACTAAATAGCAACTTACCCTTTACACAACACAAATTTCATGCTATGGTATTCCTACATCTTCAGAGAGCTTCTTTTCTGAAAGCTTTTGTCAAGGGGGTGCGTGGATATTTTTCGTATTACTTACGCAGATTCTCTCTCTGCTTCTGCCTGAATAATGCGTTTCAACCTGTCCTCAGCAGTCAAACCGCTACTATGGTCAAAAAACACTTTGACTTTATAATTTGTTTTGCCTTGCTTAATCACAAAAACTCCATCCGGTTTGTTTTTCTCCGAATGGTTATTTTGGGGTGGGTAGTGTACTGTTCACAATATTTGTCATACGATATTCCTCCTTGAATGAAAAAGCCCGACAAGGAAAGGTCTGACAACGAAGTTCCGACAACGGACATCAGAAAACCTTTTTTCTTTATCGGGCGATACTATCTTTTTACTATTTCCTTTTTCTTTATAATATTGGTTGTCATGGTTGTCAGAGAGGGAAAAGTGCCGCAATATCAAGGCTTTCGGGATTTTTGCCCGACAACCAGACCGACAACCGGCTCGACAACCGAAGCGACAACGGGCTTTTATTTTTGCTTCAACCATTCTTCCGGAAGTCCTAACTGTTCCATTTCCTCTGTCGGGATTTCTTGAAAACCATCCATGCTGTTGTCAGGCTCGTTGTCATTCCTGATACGCTCCCAGCCCTTTTGTCGGCGGTAAGGCTCTGGAAAATACCTCGGATTGCTGAACGCCCTCCAGCCTGTGACAGCGTTATTCATAATGTCGTTGATCTCTCGCAGCTCCCATTGTTTCGGTTCGTCATAATCATGCCCCAGTGCTTCCTTGTAAAGCTGCTTAGAGCAGACTATGCTGCCGGAATAGCGTTCCAAATAGTCTAAAATCTGTCCTGTCTTTGTGTCCTCCGGCATAAAGTCCTTTTGGTGGGCTTTCAGATAAGCGTTCATAGCCGGACTGAATCTCAGACGGAAATTGCCACTTCTGTAAATCTCCATAGCTTCTGCCCACATCTGATTGATATACTCTCTGGAAGCCTGTTCATCTGCCAAAATATGAACCTCAGCCCTTTCAGGATAGACCATAACCGGAACGAAGCGGCGGTTGCCTGTTCGGTCAAGGGGAAGAAAGTCAAGGGTATTAGAAGAACCTCCAAACACACATTGTCTTTTTCTGTCTGCCGGATGTGTTTCATAGGGTATCTTATAGGTTTCCTTTTGGCGGCTCAGAAAGGACTTGATTTCTTCAATGCTCTTAGCGTTGGTGGTTGCAATCATTTCCGACATTTCAATAATCCAATGCCCCTGCATTTTGCGGTACACATTTTCATCATCCAGCTTTTTCAAGTCATCAGAGAACCAGTCATCATTGACCGCAAGCAAACGGAAGAAAGAGGACTTTCCGGCTCCCTGACCGCCCACAAGACAGAGCATAACCTCAAATTTGCACCCCGGCTTAAAAGCTCGTGAGATAGCACCCAGCAGAAACAACTTCAATGCTTCATAGGTGTAATCATCTGTATCAGAACCGAGAAAGCGGTGCAGACAGAAGCGTATGCGTTCTGTTCCGTCCCATTGCAGGGCATTAAGAAAATCACAGACAGGGTGGTAACGGTTTTCGTTGGCAATAACCGCAACTGCGTCTATGATTTTCTTCTCTACGGTCAATCCATAGTTTTCTTCAAAATATAGGAGCAGATATTTCACATCCACATCCGTCAATGTCGGGCTATCACGATACCAGCCGAGGGGCTTCACAATATCGATTCTTTCGGTCAGAAGATTTTTTCGGATAGCCCCTTTCAAAAGTGGATCATATTGCAGAACACGCTTATAATTTGCGGCAGTATTATAAACCTTACCTTTCTCGCTCTGCTCTAAGCTGTTTCGGATTTCTTCTACTGTACATGGTTCTGTCTGCTGACAGTTCTGCAATTCGTTGTTCAAGTTTCAACACCTCCTTTCTCTGTTCTGCCACAAGTGCTTTTCGTTCCTCCAATGAACCATACAGAAGAATATCAAGCAGATATTCGATATAGTTCTTCTTATGCAGTGCTTCTGCAAACAGGGGATTCCATTCCTCATCCGGCTGTTTAGGAGCGTATTTCTTTTCCCATTCTCTAAGAAGATGAAAATAATCTGTCAGCACCTTGTAGCAATGATTTTCTTCTTTTTGATATTTCTGCTCCGGTGTCGGATCACGAATACGAGGGCGAATACTCGGCTTTTGTCGGCTGTCATAGTTAAGACCAAAATCTTCAGCAAGTTTGACAGCAGCTTCCCTCAGCCCGATACCGAATAGCTTCGCTGTGAGATCAACAGCGTCTCCGGTCACTCCGCAGCCAAAACAGTAATAGCGTTCATCCAGCTTCATACTGGGGGACTTATCCGAGTGAAACGGACAGCACGCCATACCTGTGCGACCCACTTTCAAGCCATAGGCTTCTGCGGCTTGTCGGGCAGTAACATTTTCTTTTACAACTTCAAATACATTCATGTGACTCCTTTCCTGAAACAAAAAAAGCACCTGTCATTTTCAAAACGAAAATAGCAAGTGCCTTAAAGTTCCATATCCTGTTTTTTACTTTTCGCCGGAATTGTCCGGCTGACTTCACGCTCTGCCATTTCCTTCTTCTTGCGGCTCAACTGCTCTATAATGGAACTTTTGGCTTTCTTCTTGATTTGCTCCGTTCCGGCTTTTTTGACCTCCGGTTTCATCAGCGTAGTTTGGATTTTCTGAATGGTTGATTTCATAGCATTTGTGATTCGGGCAATCACTCCATCCAATCGTTTCACTGCATACTCAACTTCTTTCTTTGAAGCCTTACGCTCAGGGGAGAGAACCCATGCCTTAGACTGCTCCACCAGCTTAATATCCTCCTTGTGCGTTTCCAGTTTCACAGTATCAGCAACGACCTCAACCGCCTTGTCATAGGCAATATCGGCAACCTCATCCACCAGAGCTTCCACATCCTCAATCTTCATCGTGAGTTCTTCCAATTTTTGCTCCTGTGCTGCCAGTTGCTCCTTTTGCTTGAAAATAATGTAGTCCTGTTTTTCCAGATAAGCACGACCACCATATTCCGGTTCTTCTTCCAGTTGTAAGCCGTGCTTTTTCGCCACATCAAACAGCAGCACTCGGCAAGCTGAATCGAAAGTCATCTTGCGGTTGTTTTTTCTTCCGACCGGCTTCTCCGGTTCCGGCAGTTCAAACCCCAGTGCTTCCAAAGCCTTTTCCTGTTGTGGGGCAATCTCCCCATATTGATTTTCACAGTCGAACACATGACACTCGTGAATATGAGGGGTGCTTTCATCCAAGTGCAGCGCCCAATTCAAGATATGGACATGAGAACCGAAACGCTCATTTACGATTTCCATAAATTCTGTGACGATCTCAATGAGCAGTTCCGGCGGAACATGATTGTCAAGTGTTCCAATCTGATAGACCGTTTCCTCTGGACAGGTCTTTTTGCTTTTGAGTAAATCTCCGGTTTCCTTATTTCTTTCAGGGTGTCGGTTCTTCACATTTCTTTCGTTCTGTCCGGTTACAAAATCACGATACCGCTGACGATAAAAAAGCTGTTCCACATCTTCAAAAGTGGCAGACAGCTCATTTTCCTTTTCGGAATTTTTGAAATTGCGGAAGCCATTGTAACAGTCCCAATAGAGATTTTGTTTGGCTCGCTCTTCGTCAATGTGTTCGCTGTTGGCAATGTCAAAACTGCGGTCATTGTGCTTCGGATTATAAACGCCATTCTTTCCGGCTCGTCCATTGTGCCTTGTTAATTTCACATGAATTCCTCCTTTTCTTTTTGATTTCCCCGACAGGGGAGAAGGGCAGCGAAGCTGATTCCTTGCGGCTTTCTGCGTCAAGTAATACCCAGTATTAAGTGGCGAGACGCCACTTAACTGGGCAAGGCTGCCGCCCTTGACCTGCACAGGGGTATTGCATTCCCTGTACCCATGCACAAAGGGTTGCACCCTCTGTACTCCCGCCCGAACAAACTGACTTCGCCCCGTCCCAAGCTCCGTCAGTTCCTTCGGTTTTACAAAACAGTCCACCGGACTATTTTGCAAAAAGAAAAACCGACGCATGATCGCTTTACGCTCAATACATCGGTTTCTTCATCTGACCTTAACGTTCATATTCAGTTGTGGCAGATTACGGATAATCTGCAAATGGATAAACAAAAACGACCAACTATGTAGCTGATCGTCCTTGCGTGGTTGCCTTAAAAAGTAGTTGATAAACACCCTACTCTTGAAAAGCTCGTTGTCATTTACATCTATTATTTTTGAATAGAAAAATTCCTTTATAGATGATAAAAGGAATTGAACCGATTACTCCAGCAAGTGTATAAATCGGGAAAGTAACAAATCCAATTATAATTTTAGGTGCGATAGGAGTTAGCCATTTCTTAACTAAACCACTATAAAAAATCAAACCTGTTGGTATTCCAGCAAAAAGCAATCCAAAAGAAAGAATACTTCTTGTAAATCCTAATGGTTCAGGAACAGACATATTTTGACTTGTCCAAAACGCAATGTACTCAGGGTCACTAAGCTGATTCATTTGATTAAGTGCTACAAAATAACCAAGTACACAACCAATAATTAAAAATAAACATATAAGCAATATTTGTTTCAACTCTTTTTTCATATTTCATCTTCCTTTACGGTCATATTCAGTTGTCTAACATCGTACTGTTATAAAATCTATGTCATTTACGATTTTTCTTATGCTGATTTGCCCAGTAAGATTTTACAGGGATTCTTCTTCTTTTTATGTCCTCCATAAATTCTTCTTTGTCAATATTACTATCAATGGTAAATAATTTTTCTCCATTTACATATACACGCATAGAACCTTTCTTTCTCTCGCAATAGGTAATATCTTCAAAGTGAAAAGTTCTCTTTCTGCCAAAAGTTGAACGCCATGTGATTTCATCTCCGTTCACTTCCAGTTTCCACATAATCATATTCAATGAGCCGATTAAAGAAACAATAAAGAAAATGCTAAAAACGAGTGGTGGAAACAAATCATCTTGTTGAATAGCACTGGCTACCGTAGCTCCCCCAAAAAGAAACACCGCCAATACAAAAAACATAGTAAGTACTTTTTCGGTTTTTATTATATAATGCGTCCTTATTATTCCCTTTTTCTGTTCTTCCTCTCGTTTTTTAGCTCTCTTTTGTTGAAGATTTACAAGATATGTCAAAAGAAGAAGTACAACTAAATAGGGACCTATTTGTGTAATTATATTCAAACACATTCGTAAAAAACCATTCATTTTTTGCCCTCCATAGTTCCAGCTATATAAAAATGATTGTTTGAAATCGAGTATTAAAAACCTCAATTTTTCATATCTCATTATACTTCATCAACTTAAAGAATGGAAGAAAAAATTTTGTGTACAGAGTTCCTGTTCAAGCCTTGTAACGCACAATTCTGCAAAATCCATAGTCCCCGATACTTTCCTCACAGGCGATAGGCAACGGTCAAAACATCAGGTCTGCACCTGACATTTTAACCGCATATCAGCCCTGATTATCACATTATCCCTGCTGGCTGTTCAGCCCATGCTTTTTCGCATATTCACTGGCTTTCTGTCTGCGTTCCTCACTGTAAGGCGGCAGGAAACGGATAGACAGACGGGACTTTGCCAGCTCATAAGAAACACCGCCTTGAACATTGGATTTTTCCAGTCGGCAAAGGTCAGGGTACTTCTTAGCAAAAGCAGCCAACCTCTTTTTCAATCCGGCGTTGTGGGTGTAGATATTTGCCTTGTCCTCGCCCTCATTAAAGAGAACGATTGTTTCTTTCTCAATCTTCGTCAGTCTCGTCATAGCAGCCCTCCCTATGGTTTTTCAACACACGCAGCTTGCAGTAAAAGCAGCGATACCACCTTTCAACACCCTCAGCACTCAGCTTGACGGAAAGCATATAAAACAGTTTCTTCATCTGACCTTGACGGTCATATTCAGTTGTGGCAGATTAGCCAATTTGAAAAATTACTCTGGCACATCTACTGAGTAGCTCAGACAATCGCCTCTTTTATTGCTTTTCAAATCGTTATAATACCACATATACATCGTTCTACCATATTCTTCATATTCTATAATCCCATCTGGCTTTTGACCTTCTACTTCTAATGAGTAAATTTCTTTATCATGTGCATAGCCAAAAACGAATCTGGTATCCGGATAATTTGGATTTAAGTCTTGTTGAATATCACTTATTGTTAAAGATAAATGGATAAATTTTTTGAAGTCTCCCCCGTAAGTGGTATCTGGTGTAGTGGTAGCTGGTGTAGCATTTACAAACGCATATTGTGTACTTTCATTTTCTATCTTTTTTTTGCAGCTTACAATCACAAAACCTTGAACGGGATCGTTATCACTTCCTGCCCGATAGAAAACCGTATCATACTGTTTGCCATTCCATATATGCAATATTTCATCAACATGATTAAGAAAATCTTCTGGAGCTGATAAATTTTCATGTTCTGCTTTTAAGGGGGAATTCAAAATAGCTTCTTCGATAGAGTTATAATATGTAAGTTTAGAATCGTCTTTGCCATTATCTGTCAACTTAAACTCAATATACTCATTTCCTTTGTTTTCTTCTTCCGGAACATAAGTATAACGACCATTTTCAATATGGTCATCATAATCAACAAACAGTCCAATACATATCAGCGCTGCAAAAATTAAAAAAACTATTCCTATAATGATTAGCAATATTTTCAAAAATTTTTTCATACAAAAGTCCACCTTCTTGCTTCATTTCAGTAAATTATATCATACCGACATGAACAATTCAATTCACACTCTATCAAGTAGTTTTTTACTTACCCGTAACGCGCATTTATGCAAAATCCATAGTCACCGATACTTTCCTCACGGGTGATATACAGTCGGAATTCTGTCAGCTCATGTAAGAAAAACCGACGCATGATCGCTTTATGCTCAATACATCGGTTTCTTCATCTGACCTTGATGGTCATATTCAGTTGTTTAACATCGTACTGTTATAAAATCTATGTCATTTACGATTTTTCTTATGCTGATTTGCCCAGTAAGATTTTACAGGGATTCTTCTTCTCTCTATATCCTCCATAAATTCACTATCATCAACACCGCTGTCAATAGTGAATAATTTTTTGCCATTGACATATACACGAATAGAATTTCCCTTCATCTCGCAATATGTAATATCTTCAAAGCGAAAAGTTCTCTTTCTTCCAAAAGTTGAACGCCATGTGATTTCATCTCCGTTCACTTCCAGTTTCCACATAATCATGTTCAATGAGCCGATTAAAGAAACAATAAAGAAAATACTAAAACCAATTGGTGGCAATAAATCATCTTGTTGAATAGCACTGGCTACCGTAGCTCCCCCAAAAAGAAACACCGCCAATACAAAAAACATAGTAAGTACTTTTTCGGTTTTTATTATATAATGCGTCCTAATTATTCCCTTTTTCTGTTCTTCCTCTCGTTCTTTAGCTCTCTTTTGTTGAAGATTTACAAGATATTTCAAAAGAAGAAGTACAACTAAATAGGGACCTATTTGTGTAATTATATTAAAACACATTCGTAAAAAATCATTCATTTTGCCCTCCATAGTTCCAGATATATAAAAATGATTGTTTGAAATCGAGCATTAAAAACCTCAATTTTTCATATTTTATTATACTTCATCAACTTAAAGAATGGAAGAAAAAATTTTGTGTGCAGAGTTCCTGTTCAAGCCTTGTAACGCACATTTCTGCAAAATCCATAGTCCCCGATACTTTCCTCACGGGTGATATACAGTCGGAATTCTGTCAGCACATGAAATAAGAAAAACCGACGCATGATCGCTTTACGCTCAATACATCAGTTTCTTCATCTGACCTTAACGGTCATATTCAGTTGTGGCAGATTACAGGTAATCTACAAAAATTATTTTTTCCATATAACTTCACCACAATGCGGACACTTTTTGGGAATGATTAAATTGCTATTTTCATATTGAATTAAAGATATTTTCTTATTCTTGCGGTCACAAATATCTTTAACTTCTTTATTTACAAGACTACCTCCTTCTTCTCCTAAATATCCCAAAGTAGTCTTATACCATGGAAATTTTCCTTTACATACAGGGCATTTCCATAAAAACAGGAAAATGTATTCAAAAAAGAAAGACACCAACCACATCAAAAAGGTTAAGAAAAATATGACTAAGCAAACAAGTCTAATATAATTAGGCAACACTCCTTTTATAGGCAACATTTCTTTTAGGAAAACCGCAATCCCCCCTATAGCAAGTGATGGCACACAAATATATGGCAAAATACGAAATATTTTTTTATTCACTATACTTATCTTGTTTAATGAAGAAATATTTTTATATACAAATTCTACCTTACTTTTTTCCATATATACTGCCTCCCGAAAAGCTCACTTCTAAAATTATCTTTTGTCTATTATACTTCATCAGCCTAAAGAATAGAAGAAAAAATTTTGTGTACAGAGTTCCTGTTCAAACCTTGTAACGCACATTTCCGTAAAATTTATAGTCTCCGATACTTTCCTCACAGGCGATAGGCAACGGTCAAAACATCAGGTTTGCACCTGACATTTTAACCGCATATCAGCCCTGATTATCACAGTATCCCTGCTGGCTGTTCAGCCCATGCTTTTTCGCATATTCACTGGCTTTCTGTCTGCGTTCCTCGCTGTAAGGCGGCAGGAAGCGGATAGACAGACGGGACTTTGCCAGCACATAAGAAACACCGCCTTGAACATTGGATTTTTCCAGTCGGCAAAGGTCAGGGTACTTCTTAGCAAAAGCAGCCAACCTCTTTTTCAATCCGGCGTTGTGGGTGTAGATATTTGCCTTGTCCTCGCCCTCATTAAAGAGAACGATTGTTTCTTTCTCAATCTTCGTCAGTCTCGTCATAGCAGCCCTCCCTACGGTTTTTCAACACCCTCAGCCTGCGGTAAAAGCAACGATACCACCTTTCAACACCCTCAGCACTCAGCTTGACGGAAAGCATATAAAACAGCTTCTTCGCCGCCGGATCGGGTGCAAGGGCAGCCACCATACGCAAACGCTCGACAGTTGCTTTCAGGTTCGGACAGCCAAAGGCATAAAGGGCTTCCATTTCATTCCGGTTCATCTTCATTGTGTTTTCCTCCTTAAAGTTTGATAAATGAAAAGCGACAGACACTTCATAAGGAAATACCTGTCGCTTCGTTGACGATATAAAATTGTTGGTTTTGGACTTGATAAAATCAGCAGTAAATCATTTCCTGTCTGATGATTTCTTCGGCTCGGTTACGGATAGAGTTCATGGACTGTACCCACAACATCTGATTGTCTGCTTTCATGGTTTCGGTCACACCCTCGGCTTGTTTCATCTGCTCAATGATAAGGCTGCACCTTTCCGCTGCCTGTTCGTTCAGGTCAGCAAGGTAAGTATGCAGTTCGCCGGATAAACAGAGGGCAGATAACCTTGCAGGGCGGTACTGCTCCAAATATGTCCTGTGCAGTCTGCCCCACATACCGATAGGGCGGTGTTCCTCCGGCAGCTTCAAGTCCGGCACATAGTAATCGCCCACAAGAACATAGTCCAGACCATTGCTTTCATCATGGATTCGTGGTTTCAATTCTGTCATGCTATTTTTTCTCCTTTCACTTTTTGCCGATTTGATTTGCTTGTGGCGTTCTGTTCAAAACACACATTGCTATCAGAGCTTTTTTCTTCTGGTATACGCTCATGCTCCGCAAATTCTTTTGATTTCTCACGAATCTTTTTCATATACTTACGATTGGATTCTCGTTTTCTGCGAAGTCGTTCCGCCTCTTTTTCAGCAGCAATCCTTTCTTCCTCGGTTGGTTCATGCTGCTCCACAGGTACTTGAAATTGCCCGACATAGTTAAGATATATCTCCACCTCTGTGGTGCGGTCTGCACCTTTTCCTTGTGGCTCGTGAACCAGTATTTTGTCGATAAATTCATTTATCATGGCAGGAGTAAGTTCTGTAATGTTCTCATACTTTTTAACCAGCTTTAGAAAACGCTCCATATTATTTTGACCGCCTATAATCCGTTGCATATCAGCGGTGTCAGTCTCAATAATCTTGTTCAGCTCGTTCTGCTCATTTTCATAATCAGTAAGCATACTCTGAAAAAGTCTGTCCGGCAATCTTCCAATCACATTATCTTCATAGATTTTCCTGATAAGCATATCCAGTTCGTGAACTCGCTTCTGATTTCTTTCAATGCGGTTTTTTACAGTTTCAGAAACAGCAATATCTTTCATCGCCGATTCTTCTTGCAGAGAATAAACAAACTCCCGCTCATTCAAAGAAACATAATGGCAAGTCTCCTGTATGGTTTTCAGAATGATGCTTTTAAGTGCTTTTGTTGAAATATGGTGGCAAGTACAATGTCGGCCATACTTCTGATAAGCAAGATTATATGTGGAACATTCATAACAATCTGCCGGATTTGAATGGCTTATCCGCTTTTCGCCTTTGGTAGTATAGTATATTCTTTCACGCCCTTTTCGTTGTCTGTGATTATACATCGGCGCACCACAGTCAGCACAGTAAATCTTTCCGGTTAGAACATTAGGCTCGCCCATAGGATCTGCTTTTCTTACATTCTGTCTTAACTTTTGAGCAAGCAGCCATGTTTCTTCATCGACAATAGGCTCTTGTGTATCATCAAAAACCACCCAATCTTCCTTATCTGCCCTTTTCGTCTTTTTGTCCTTATAGGAATTTTTGAATGTCCTGAAGTTGACAGTCTTTCCGATATACTCTGGTCGGGAAATCAGAGTAGTAACCTGATTTCCTCGCCACATATACGGATTTTCTTTGTCATAGTTGCTTGCATGATTTCCAAGTCCCTTTTTGCCAAGATAATAAGATGGTCTTTCTATTTTTTCTTCTGAAAGTTCTCTTGCTATCTGATAAGGTCCTTTTCCCTCAATAGTCATGCGATAAATTCTGCGGACTACTTCAGCAGCTTCTTCATCAATAATCCAATGGTCGGGGTTTTCGGGGTCTTTCAAATAGCCGTATGGTGGGATATTACTTGTATGAGCGTTGCCGGAAGAACCTCTGGATTTCAGTACAGCTTTAATTTTCTTACTTGTGTCCCTGACAAACCACTCATTCATAATATTCAGAAAAGGGGCAAACTCACTGGTTTCTTGACGGTCACTGTCAATACCATTATTGATTGCTATAAATCGAACTTCCTTTTCTCTAAACAGAATGTCAGTGAAAAAACCTACTTGCAAATGGTCTCTGCCGATTCTGGACATATCTTTGCAGATACAGGCAGTGATTTCTCCGTTTTTAACACCTTCAACAAGTCTGTTCCATGAAGGTCTGTCAAAGGTCGCTCCACTCCAACCATCATCGGTAAAATGAACAAGATTCGTAAAACCATGTTTCATAGCATAATCTTCAAGCATTTGCTTTTGATGAACTATACTGTTACTCTCTCCAGCATTATCATCATCACGAGACAGTCTTTCATACAAAGCAGTAATGCCATTGCTTTTATCTTTTTTTCTTCTCATGCTGAACTCCTTTCTTCAATTCCTATCCACTCCTTACGCTCACAAAATATCACATCGCTGAATTTTCTAAGCCGCAAGGCTCTCATCTCGGGTTTCGTATTCCGAAACATAATCCGATATGAAAAGAAATGCTTTTGACAAGTTGATAATCGAGGATTTCTATGTTGTTTTTCACTTCTGTGATATTTTTTGTTGTCTCTTTGTCATTGCATTAAGTAACTGAAAACTTTATAATGAAAGGAGACTTTAATTGAAGAAAGATACAAAAGATACGATTCAATGGCATCCGGCTTTTCAGGCATCAATCCAGATTGAATTTGAAGCCGAAGCTGAAAAACTCACCTTTGAGCCGGAACATTTATTATCGAAAAAGCCCATGCAGATGGATGAGTTGATTATCAAAGTAGCTGAAAATGAAGTGATTCACAAGAATATCGGCAGGATTTTTAAAAGATACAATATCATTGAATACAAAAGTCCGGATGACAATTTAACAATTAACGATTTTTACAAAGTGTATGGATATTGCTGTTTTTATCAGTCCGACACCGACAAAATCTGCGAGATTCCACCACAAGAATTAACTATTACTTTCATATGCAACCATTTCCCCATAAAGATGATTCAGCATCTAAAGGACTTTCGAGGATTGGACACCGTTCCTATAGATGCCGGAATTTATTAT
>NZ_RBZR01000017.1:0-71912 GCF_003628495.1 Ruminococcus sp. B05
GAAAAGGGTGGGTAGTGGGACTCGAACCCACGATATCCGGAACCACAATCCGACGCGCTAACCAACTGCACCATACCCACCATACCGAGCCTGGGGGGATTCGAACCCTCGACCTACGGCTTAGAAGGCCGTTGCTCTATCCAGCTGAGCTACAGACTCATATCATATTCCCCTTTTCTCTGGTTTCCTACGAAAACTCCGTAAGAAAAGCGGGTGATGGGAATCGAACCCACGTATCCAGCTTGGAAGGCTGGTGTTCTACCATTGAACTACACCCGCAGAGTCGGGGTGACAGGATTCGAACCTGCGACCTCCTGGTCCCAAACCAGGCGCTCTAGCCAAGCTGAGCCACACCCCGATATTAACATTTTTATTCAGATTCGCAACGTTCTTATAAACTCTATGTCACAAATCTGGCTTAGTGCGGATGACAGGACTTGAACCTGCACGTCGTAAACACTAGATCCTAAGTCTAGCGCGTCTGCCAATTCCGCCACATCCGCATATCTCCTCTAATATGTGATGGAGAAAAAAATAGAACAAACAGCACACTGCTTGTTCCAGTGAGCGTGCGGGGATTCGAACCCCGGACAACTTGATTAAAAGTCAAGTGCTCTACCACCTGAGCTACACGCCCTCATAAAACTATCCTAATTATTCAGGTAAAACTGGGCTAGCTGGATTCGAACCAGCGAATGCAGGAGTCAAAGTCCTGTGCCTTACCGCTTGGCGATAGCCCATCAAAGACTTCTATCGACACCGCTTATTTAACTGGTGTTTCATCCATTCTTAAGAAAAGGGTGGGTAGTGGGACTCGAACCCACGATATCCGGAACCACAATCCGACGCGCTAACCAACTGCACCATACCCACCATACCGAGCCTGGGGGGATTCGAACCCTCGACCTACGGCTTAGAAGGCCGTTGCTCTATCCAGCTGAGCTACAGACTCATATCACATTCCCCTTTTCTCTGGTTTCCTACGAAAACTCCGTAAGAAAAGCGGGTGATGGGAATCGAACCCACGTATCCAGCTTGGAAGGCTGGTGTTCTACCATTGAACTACACCCGCAAAGTCGGGGTGACAGGATTCGAACCTGCGACCTCCTGGTCCCAAACCAGGCGCTCTAGCCAAGCTGAGCCACACCCCGATATTGTGCTTTGTTTTCGTCTCATCCGTAAGACAAGAGTTATTATATTGCAAGTAAAAAGAAAAGTCAACACCTTTTTTTATTTTTTTTGTTTTTTGTTTTTCTGGCGTCTAATGTATCTATATCCTGGGTTTATTCATCGTCGTAGATGTTCTTTTGGCAACCGATGTATCTGCACTGCCTTGATATTTGCTTCCGCAGATACTCTTTTTCAGGCCAATGTATCTACAACTTGCTTTTCTTTGAACTTACAGATGCCTTTCAACTGGTCTGTCATGTACAATTGCATCTGCATTTTTCCCTTTCTAGGACTTGAGGATGCTTCTCATTGAAATTATGCATCCGCAACCTGCTCTTTCCATAACTTGCAGATACTCCCTTTCAAAATTTTGCATCCCCAATTTCCGAAAATCCATTGTCGCAGATATCCCCACAAAAATTCATATCTGATGTTTCTTATAAGACCTTATCGCTACTTAATACCCTAAATATCAAGATAACGCTCTTCAAAATTCATCTTCCCATCCGGTTTCACATCAAGAAGCATATAACTTCCCTTTCTTCCAATCTGTCTTGGGTACGACAGACTTCCCGGATTAAGAAGCGTAATTCCATCTTTCTGTTCAAAATACGGTTGATGCGTATGCCCGAACATTACAATATCCGCGCCTCGCACCTTTCCTTCTTCGAGAATCTGCTCTTTTGTCATAGATACAGAATAATTATGCCCATGCGTAATAAATGCTTTTTTCTTTCCTATATAGAACTCATCCTCTCGTGGCAGTTGTGAAAAAAAATCATTATTTCCTGCCACAATATGTTTTTCACATTCTACTACTGCTTCAATATAATCTTCTCCACCCTCTACATCACCAAGGTGGATAAACATATCAATTTTGCCTGCCTCTTCCAGTGCCCGGTCAAGATTGTAATGTTTTCCATGTGTATCACTGACAATTAATACTCTCATTCTGTTACCTTTCCGTATTTCTTTTCAATCACTTCACGCATTTTACGAAGTGCTTTCCCTCTATGACTCAATTCATTTTTCATCTCCGGATCCATCTGGGCTGTTGTACATTGACACTCCGGATAATAGAAAATCGGATCGTAACCGAATCCATTTTCACCCATAATTTCATGTGCAATTCTTCCCTCAATAGTTCCTCTGGCTGACTCTACTGCCCCATCAGGGAACACAGCGCAAATAACACATACAAAACGTGCAGTACGCTTCTCATCCGGAACGCCTTTCAATTTGTCCAGCAACAGATTATTTTTAATATCATAAGAAGTATCTTCTCCCGCAAAACGAGCCGAATAAACACCGGGAGCTTTATCCAGAAAATCAATTTCCAATCCAGAATCATCTGCCAGAATAATATCATTTGGCAAATGTTTCGCAATTGCTCTTGCTTTAATCTCTGCATTTGCTTCAAATGTTTCTCCGTCTTCTACAATATCTTCCTCAATTCCTAATTCCTTCATCGAATAGATTGGCATTCCCAAATCTTCCAGTATCATACGGATTTCTTTCATCTTATTTTGATTTCCTGTTGCAAAAACAATTCTTCTTTCCATATTTACGCCTCTCCTTCGTTCTTTACAGTACGTTTTGGTGGTCTTGGTCCAATAAACTGATAAAAATATGTCTTCAACATACCGTTATAAATTTTTCTATTCTTATCTGCTTTTCTTCCAAAATATCGTTCTGTATCTTCATAGCTTGTAATCATATAGGCAGACCAGCTATCCAGCTTCTGAAAACTTTCCCCAAATTCACTGTACAACTTCGGAAGTGCCTCTTTTTCTTCAAGACGCTCTCCATAAGGCGGGTTCGTAATTACAAATCCATATTTTTTCGGATGCCTAAGCTCACTGACCGGTCTTTGCTGGAAATGTATCAAATGTGCAACACCTGCATCTTCTGCATTTTGTCTTGCAGCACGAATCACATCTGCATCAATATCATATCCCTGAATATCCACTTCGATATCATCATTTACTAATTCATTTGCCTCATCAATCGTATCATACCACAGCTTTTTCGGAATCAGATTCGTCCAGCTCTCCGCTGTAAATGAACGATTCATTCCCGGAGCGATATTGGCAGCCATCATTGCCGCCTCTATTGGAAATGTTCCGCTTCCGCAAAATGGATCCACAAGAATTCTGTCTTTCTTCCATGGTGTAAGCATGATTAATGCTGCTGCCAGCGTCTCCGTAATCGGTGCTTTGCTTGAAAGCTGACGATATCCTCTCTTATGCAGAGATACTCCCGATGTATCAAGACCGATTGTCACAACATCCTTCATTAAGAATACACGCACCGGATAAGATGCTCCTGTTTCCTCAAACCACTTTTTATGGTATTGCATTTTCATTCTCTCAACCATCGCTTTTTTCATAATAGACTGAATATCCGATGGACTGAACAATTTACTCTTTACTGAAGCGGCCTTTGTAACCCAGAATTTTCCATCCGCAGGAATATAATTCTCCCATGGCAGACTCTTTGTTTTTTCAAATAATTCGTCAAATGTTCTCGCTTCAAATTCACCAACCTTCAGCAAAATTCTTTCCGCTGTTCTTAAAAATACATTTGCACGGCAAATTGCCTCAGCATCTCCTATAAATGTAACCCTTCCATCTTCTACTTTTGAAATCTCGTATCCAAGATCTATGATTTCCCTTTTCAGAACTGATTCCAGCCCAAAATGACAAGGGGCAATTAATTCTACTCTCTTCATTCGTTCCTCCACATCTAAATACATGCTCTTTTATGTGTGTTTATTTTGTTACTGTTCACTCCCAATGAACTGTAAACCCATTTTACTATAAAAAAAGGGCATAGTAAAGATTTCGCTTTATTCCTTCACAACCTTTACCATGCCCTTATCCTTTTTACATTTTCTTCTAGGAAATCACTCTCAGTAGTTTTTATTCTGATTCTCTACCTAATAGTTATCACGTACATCATACGCATTTTTACTCTGTGTATTTGATGCATTCTTGTTTTTTGAATTCACACTATTTTTGCTCTGTGTATTCGATGCATTCTTATTTTTGGATGATGTGTTACTTGCATTTTTGTTCTGTCCATCTGAAACATCATTTCTGCTTGTTTTTGGGTCACTATAATTTTTTGTCATTGTTTTTTCCTCCTAAAATATTGGTACATTGCTATTATGTCTTTTTTTACAAATATTATTCTCAACTTTACATATCTCTTTTATTTTTCACTCTTTTTCCTTTTTTTTCATATTTTGTCAAACTTTTCATGTTTTACTTGCATTTTTGAAAACTGTATATTATACTTAAACTCGTAGAAAGTTCACTTTCTACAACCCCTTATTAATTATTTATACTCCCCTCAAAAGACCGATGGCTCCCCCATCGGTCTTTTATTATTTTAAAATAAGACAAAAAAGCCCGGTATCACTTTTTTCAAAGAAATACCGAACTTTCATGTGTTTCACTATATTCTATTGTTCACGATCGAAGTCTTCCAATCAACCGAATAATAATCATCGCGATCAACAATGGTATCAAAACCGGTGCCAGAAAACTTACAATTCCGCTGACAATTGCTACGACCAATACAACAATCATCACAACAAATAAAACCAATAATAATTTCTTCCACCATGTATCAATTCCAAAAATATGAACATTTTGTCTAACATATGAATCCTCTTGTTCCGGTTCCGAATAATAACTTTTACGTCCGGACTCATATACAATCTCCTCATCCGTGCCATCTGATGCCGCGATAATCGTTTTCGCAAGGATCCATGGGTCCCCTAACATCTGAAGTACTTCTTCTTCACTTTTCCCCTTCTGCACTTCTTCGGATATATATTGATTATAATATGCCACATTTTCCTGAACTACATGCTCCTGCACATTTCCACTCAGAGCACTTCGCAGCTGTTCTAAAAATTCTGCTCGCGTCATATTTTCCGCCTCCTTCACTTTCGTTTAGAATAACATACTCTCGTATGCTTTCCAATAAAAGTTTTCTTAATTTTTCATAATATCTTAGATATTTGTTACTGCTCACAGTAACTGTGACTATCAACAAGTGTTTTTCCAAATCTTTTTATCGAACTTTTTCTTCCTGTGGTTCATTATACAGCACATTATTTTTTTCTTCTCCATTAATTGTTTTTTCTTTCATCTGTAATATTAATTTATCTCTCTGCTGTCGAAATACATTTGCCTGGATTGTCATAAATGTCCCATATCCTATTAATGATAATGTTATAATTCCCATCACTGCATATTTTCTTACCTGCTGCCCGCTTCGTTCTTTTATAACCGGGATGTCCCTCCTCACCTGAGAAAAATCATCATACTGCCTTTGTGCATTTTCTCCGATACACTTATCTATCATTTTTCCTATCTGATATATTTCTTTCCTGGTCAATGCAGGTTTAATCTCCGTATTTGCCATAATAAACTGAACTGTCTTCCCGTATCCATATAAATCCATGGATACTTGCGCATTTTGCTTCATCCGTACAATTGGCTTTACAAAATGACTTCTTACTGCCCGCTTCTGCAAATTTTTCATAACAAAAGCATTGCTCTCTGCCTCAAGATCCAACATTAATAATTTATCTTCCGCTGTCACAAGCACACTATACGGATTTAAGTAGCGATAGCCTTTATTATTTCTGCATCTTTGATATTGCTCTAATTGTACACCCAATTCCTTCAGCCAGGAAAATAACATTGCTTTCTCAATAACAGGCTCTCCCCGTAGTCTTTGTAACAGTAATTGTCCTTTCACGCAATCCATTGTTGGCCAACATCTTCCTCCATGCTCCACAAAACGAATCACCTCATAATTTGCCTCGATGTTAATCTCTCCTTTCATATTCTATATCAATTGTTCAAACTTGAAATTAGCTCGAATAATAAGCCAGATTACTATATTCAGTAATAGATCTTTAAAATGTTTAGACTGTACTATTCACATCATCTTGTAAATAGACTTCTAGTTTTATAATCAGAGTATTTGTATCATACTTTATTTACATGCCTTTTGCAATCGCTTTCACCAAATTCACATGAAAAATATATAGTGAAGGTCCCTCAAAATCCCGCTCAAAAAAATTTTTGTAATTTTTTTATTTTTTCTATTGACAAAACCATTCTTATGCACTATACTAGTTTTTGTTGTGAGCGACAAGTTCAACAGCATGTGCGATTAGCTCAGCTGGATAGAGCGTCTGGCTACGGACCAGAAGGTCGGGGGTTCGAATCCTCTATCGCACGTATTTAACCGTCTCTTCGGAGGCGGTTTTTTTGTATTCGATTGCAATACTATCCCTTCTAGAAAATATAGGCTGTGAATTTTTGTTCAGATTCCGTCAGAGGGAAATACATAAGGGTGTAAAATTTTGCTAAAAGCAATGAATTTGAACTCAAACTTGCTGCCTCGCAGCTTCAAACACGTTCGTTCAAATTCATTAACGCAAAATTTTACACCCTAAGTATTTCCAGCTCTTCCTTCATATTCACTAAAATTCACAGCCTATATTTTCTATCAGTACATTATCACAAACTTCATAAACAAAAGTGGAACCTTATTGGCAAGCGCTGGAAGGATTATGTATGTGATAGACTTCCTGTGCCATTACACGACTTGCAGAAATTATTATATAATAATTTCCGCAAGGACCATATAGGCAGTCAATCTCGTAAATTAAATAGAAAATCTCTCTGCCTGACTCTGAATCAGCTCTGCATCATCAAAATAATTAATCTTCATTGCAGCCTTTACTTCACTCAATGTCTGTGCTGCACGAGCTTCTGCTTTTTCACTACCTTTTTTAAGAATCTCATATACATACGGAATATCTTTCTGATATTCTTTTCTACGATTGCGGATTGGCTCAAGCTCTGCCTGGATCACATTATTTAAGAAACGTTTTACCTTCATATCCCCAAGACCGCCTCTTGTGTAGTGATCTTTTAATTCCTGTAAACATGCATACTCTGGAAGAAATTCTTCAAAATACTCTGGTCTGCAGAATGCATCCAAATATGTGAATACTGTATTTCCTTCCAATTTACCCGGATCTGATACCTTAATATGTGTAGGATCTGTAAACATACTAAATACTTTTCTCTGAATTTCGTCTGGCTCTTCTGACAGATAAATACAGTTTCCAAGTGATTTACTCATCTTTGCCTTACCATCAATTCCAGGCAGTCGCAAACATGCCTGATTCTCCGGAAGTAAAATATCCGGCTCAATCAAAGTATCGCCATATACAGAATTAAACTTTCTTACAATCTCTTTTGTCTGTTCAAGCATTGGAAGCTGATCCTCACCAACCGGAACTGTTGTAGCTTTAAATGCTGTAATATCTGCTGCCTGGCTAATTGGATATGTAAAGAATCCAACCGGGATACTCGCCTCAAAATTACGCATCTTAATCTCTGATTTTACTGTAGGATTTCTCTGTAATCTTGATACTGTTACCAGATTCATATAATAAAATGATAATTCACATAATTCTGGAATCTGTGATTGAATAAACAATGTCACTTTCTCAGGATCGAGTCCACATGCAAGATAATCCAATGCAACCTCAATAATGTTCTGACGCACTTTTTCCGGATTGTCCGCATTATCTGTCAATGCCTGTGCATCTGCGATCATGACGAACATATCGTCAAATCCTCCCTGATTCTGTAATTCCACTCTTCTTCTTAAGGAACCTACATAATGTCCCACATGTAATCTACCTGTAGGTCTGTCCCCTGTCAACATAATCTTTCCCATTAGTCTTTTTCTTCCTCCTAGTAACTTTATTTCACAAATAATGTCTGGCGTGCCGGCTTTCTGACTCCATTCGCCTCTGGTGCATATACGAATTGATACAATGTATATGCCATCAAAAATCCTGCCATAACATCAAGCACTGAATGCTGTTTCAAAAACATTGTCGCCATAATGATCAATGCAGTCAAAATATATGCTCCCATACATATAGCTTTATGTTCATTTAACCTCTTACTATTCCTGATCGCTATACATGCAGCAAGAGAATTAAACACATGAAGGCTTGGAAATACATTTGTCGGTGTATCTGTCTGATACAATGTCTTTACCAGATCAACAAATACATTCTCTCTCTCAAATACAACTGGACGGATTGCAAGTCCATTCGGCATAATTGTTGATATGATCAAAAATATGGTCATACCCGCAAAACTAAGCTTGGCAAGCTTGTAGAATCCATCTACATCTGTAAAAAAGAAATACGCAAAAACTACAGCTATGAAAACGAACCATAGTAAATAAGGTACAATGAAATATTCAATAAATGGTATCTTATCATCAATTGGTGAATGAATGATATGATATCCACTTGTCACATGTGTCTCTAAATAATAGAACCACGGTCCATAAAGCAGTGCATAGCTGAAAACCCAAGCATGTTTATATTTTTTGAAAAGATCCCCTATTTTTCTTTTTATGTTCATAACGAACACCCCTTTTTAATACACAAATGGATTAATCTGCTCTTTTACTGCTAAAGATTATAGCATGATTTTTATCCAACAACAAGGCGATTCATAAAAGCTTAACAATTCTTTTATACTCTATTTGTTACTGTTCACAGTACCTGTGAACAGTAACCTCTACTTTTCATCTGGGATTATAATTTTCACCTGTTTGTCAAGCAATCCCGCTTTTAGCTTACTTCCAATCGCAATCGGCTCTCCGTCTGCATGTATCGGAAATTCTGCTTCCATGCTGATTTCAACGTTTTTGCAACGGAATATATCAATTCCTTTTACCCCTACATGCTTCCCTTTAAACGCCAGAGGAAGCAAAAAAACAACTTTCCATCTCGGCAGTCCTGATACAACAATAACATCTAAATATCCATCGTCAACCTTTGCCTCCGGACAAAAGAAAAAGCCTCCGCCTTCATATGGATGATTCATAGCTGCTACAAAGTATGTATTTTCAAAGCTCTTCGTTTCTCCTCCATCCAGACACACACACGCTCTCGTATGTGCATCCCTGAACAATCTGCGAAGTGCTACTGCCAGATAACTCAGCTGTCCCAGCTTCACCTGATTCAATATTACCTTCAATTTAGAAACTGCTACCTGATGACATACCGCTGCATCAAATCCGATTCCGCTGCTGACTGCAAACCGATGCGTCATATCCTTGCAAGACATTACTCCAACATCCATCGACACTCTTTTTTTCGAATTCAAAATGTTATTCAATGCTTCCTGCGGATCTGTAGGAAGTTTCAACGCTCTCGTAAAATCATTCCCCGATCCGGTTGGGATATATCCAAGCGTAACCTTTGAGCAATCCCTAATTCCATTGATCACTTCATCCATCGTCCCATCCCCACCAAGGACTATAATCGTATATTCTTTCTCATCTTTCGTCAATTCCGAAGTAATCTTCGTTGCCTCTTTTTCATACTTTGTAAATCTCACCTGATACTGTATTCTTCGTTTTTTCAGTTCTGGCTCTACCTGATTCCAAATCAAACCCCCACGTCCTGATTTTGATTTTGGATTTACAATAAATGTATATTCCACTCTTTCACCTCCAGAGCTTATTCCATTGTACTATCCAGATATTTTCCAAGAGATCTTCTCATGTTCCCTGCAAAATCTGCCTCTCCCTTTCGTAAACACCATTCAAATACATTTCCTATTACGATCATTCGAATGTCTGTCGTAAACTCTTCCAGCTCTACATTTAAATGAACAACACCTGCCACAATTGCCCGCTCAATATAATTCTGTACCGTAACAATCGGATAAGGTCTTTCTGTACGGCTCACCGGATTCAATGCCTGATTCTTCGGATCATAGTATCCGGTCATAAATTCCACACCAAGTTCCTCGCAATATTCTACATAATTCAGATAAACTCTGATAACCGCAATTTTCGCCTCTTCCACACTGTTTGGTATATCCAGTAAATCCGGATTGATACTTGGCTGTTCTTCTATATAATATGATAACAGATCATCTTTTGTTTTAAAATGATGATAAAAACTTCCATTCGACACACCGGCTTCTTCACAAATGTTCTTAATAGATAATTCTTCGTATCCTTTTTTCTGTAATATATGCTTTGCCGCCCGAAAAATCCTCTCTTTTGTCTCTTTCGATTTCTGCTGTTGTTTTCCGAGTTCTATCTTTTCATCCATGTCTATAATTCCCTTCTGACGACCACTGCTTATTTCTTTATTATAGTAACACAAGCTGCACTTTTATTCAAGAAAACCGAGCGTACTCTACAGCTTTCATTTTACATCAAATACCTGATTATAATATCTTGGCAATTATCTTAGTTTTCCATGATTGAAAGTGCATATTGTGTGAATGCCGAAAATGCTGTCGGAATAGGATATTTTCCCATAACTTCTTTTTTATCAGCAAATATCATATCCGCACAACATGTTTTTTCTAATTCGTCAACAATAATCTCATATCCCGTCATATGCCATTCTACATGACTGAAAATGTGTTTTGCATTTTCCAGCTTCTTGATGCGAACCGGCATCATCCCAATAGATTTTGTATATTCGATAAGCTGCTTTCTTGTCAAATATCCCTCCAGATTTGGAAATTCATATAACCCTGCAAGGAGTCCTTTTTCCGGTCGTTTTTGAATCGCAATCTTTTCTTCGTCTTTAATGATCAATATCGTTCTTTTCTCAATCCTTCTGTCTTTTGCTTTTTTCTTCACCGGAAGCTCCATCTGTACCGACTTTTGATTTGCTTTACAAAGTTTTGCTATCGGACAAATATCACATTTTGGTTCTCCGTTTGGTACGCAGACTATAGCACCAAGTTCAATCAAGCCTTGATTAAAATCACTGGCTGCATTTTCCGGGATAACGCTCTCTATCTCTTCTTCAATATTTTTCCTTGTGGATGCTTTCATTATGTCTTCATAACTTGCATGAAATCTTGAAATAACACGCAAGACATTTCCATCTACTGCCGGTTTGGGAATCCCAAATGCAAATGAACTAATGGCCCCTGCCGTATAATTTCCAATCCCAGATAATCCTTTTATCTGTTCATAATCCTGTGGCATTTGTCCATTATACAGCTCAACAATCTGTACAGCTGCTTTTTGCATATTTCTTACTCTGTTATAATATCCAAGCCCCTCCCACATTTTTAACAGGCGTTCTTCCGGTGCGTTCGCCAAATCTTCTATCGTCGGAAATGCTTCAAGAAATGCCGCATAGTAAGACTTCACTGCTTCTACACGTGTCTGCTGCAGCATAATTTCAGATACCCATATATGATATGCGTTCGCTCCGTTTCTCCATGGCAAATCTCTTTTATTATTCTGATACCATTCTACTATAAACGGTACGGCTTTTTCTAAATTATCACTTTGAGAAAACTCTACTTTTTTTACTTGATTTCGTTTCATTTTATTCTATATCTCTTTCTATTGTGTTTATCTCCACATCATTCCTGCATTCAAGTCGAACGTTTGACTTTAATGCATCTTAACATAATTCCTGGTGAAATAGCAACAAGACAGTCCCTTTACCAGAAACTGCCTTGCATTTTTTTATATTCAATTTAATTTATAAAATTTTGGACAAGAATTCTTTTAATCTCTCGTCTTTCGGATTTCCAAAGAACTCTTCCGGTGTCCCCTGCTCTTTTATCTGTCCTGCATCCATAAATATGACACGAGTTGCAACTTCCTTCGCAAAGCCCATCTCATGAGTAACAACAGCCATTGTCATTCCTTCATGTGCCAAAGCCTTCATCAATTCCAGAACCTCTCCAACCATCTCCGGGTCGAGTGCTGATGTAGGTTCATCAAACAGCATTACATCCGGCTTCATTGCCAATGCTCTTACGATAGCAATACGCTGCTTCTGTCCACCGGATAAATGTGATGGATATGCGTTTGCTTTCTGCTCCAATCCAACCTTTTTGAGCAGTTCCATCGCCTCTTTTTCAGCTTCTTCCTTGCTCTTCTTTAATAATTTAATAGGAGCAAGTGTGATATTTTCAAGAATCGTTTTATGTGGAAACAGATTAAAATGCTGGAATACCATTCCCATCTTCTGACGATGTTCATTAATATCTGTCGCTTTGCTTGTGATATCTACTCCTTCAAAATAAATATGTCCGCTTGTCGGAACCTCAAGTAAGTTTAATGAACGAAGAAAAGTAGATTTCCCTGAACCGGACGGTCCGACAATAACAACCACTTCCCCTTTGCTGATTGTCTCAGACACACCGTTCAAAGCATGAAGATTATTTGCATACACTTTATGCACATTATCAACTTTAATTAATACTTCCCCTTTAGTGGTCACTGTTTCTCAGTCTCCTTTCCAGCAAATTCACACATTTTGTAAATACCATTACCATAACAAGATAAATCAATGCTACAGCAATCAATGGCATAAATGCATCATAAGTACGGCTTCGAATGATATCGCCACCCTTTGTCAGATCCTGTAATGCAATATATCCTGACACTGAAGTTTCTTTTAATAATACGATGAACTCATTTCCCAATGCCGGTAAAACATTCTTAAATGCCTGTGGCATAATAATGTAAAACATTGTCTGTGCATAGTTGAAACCAAGACTGCGTCCTGCTTCCATCTGTCCATCGTCGATTGACATTATACCAGAACGGAAAATCTCAGCTACATAAGCTGCTGAGTTGATTCCGAATGCCATAATAGCAACCAGCACTTTACTAATCTGTGTACTTCCAAAAATTACAAAATAAATGATCAATAACTGTACAACAACCGGAGTTCCTCGAATCACTGTCAGATAAATCTTACATACTAAATTTAAAATTTTTAATTTACCTGTTTTATCATAAGTAGCTCTGACCATTGCAATTAAGAATCCAAATACAATTCCTATCAGCACCGCAAAAAAGGTAACTTTTAAAGTAACTACAAGACCATCTGCCAAGTATTTCCAACGGTCATCTGTTATAAAATTCATTATGAATCTTGTTTTCAAATCTGCCATAAGCCCCAACCTTCTCTTTTATCGCTGATTATTCAGCATCTGCGTTGATATATTTTTCAACGATTTTATCAAATGTTCCATCTTTCTTCAACTCTGCAATTGCATCATTTACTTTTTCTGTAAGGTCACTTCCCTTTTTGAAACAGAATGCATAAGCTTCCTCTACATACTCAGTATCCAGAATTTTAAGTCCTTCATTCTCTTTTACAAATGTCTGTGCCGGCTGATCATCGATGATAACTGCATCAATCTTACCCTGCTGAAGTGCCTGTACAGCCTCAACACCTTTGTTATAACGCTCTACATTTTCATCACCATAATCATCTGATGAATAAAGATCTCCTGTTGTTCCAAGCTGAACACCAATCTTCTTTCCTTCTAAATCTTCTGGCTTTGTAATATCGTTATTATCTGCTGAAACAATAATCACCTGACGTCCTGTGTAATAGCTGTCTGAAAAATCAACCTGTGTTTTTCTCTCATCTGTAACTGTGATACCTGCTGCTGCAAAATCTGCTTTTCCACTCTGAACAGCTGGGATAATAGAATCAAATGCCATATCTTCAATAGATAATTCTGCGCCAAGTTTATCTGCGACTGCTTTCGCAAATTCAGCGTCAATACCTACGATTTCGTCTCCTTCATAGTACTCATATGGCGGGAACTCTGCATTTGTTGCCATTACAAGTTTGTCCTTACCTTCTCCCTCACTGCTGTCTGAACTTTTATTGCTTGAACCACACGCTGCCATAGAAACCATACACATTGCTGCTAATACAACACTTAATACTTTTTTCTTCATTTTTAACTTCCTCCTAAAATCTATTTCTTTTGCATAACCATACATAATTTCTTACATATTCTATCATATTTATACAGAATTTCAAGTATATATGCAAAATTATTCTAATTTTTTTGCATAATCTCGAAAAAAACAAGAGACTATTGAAATTTTATATCCCAATAGCCCTTTATAAGTCATGTATTCACTTTTATGCAAGTAGCCCTGAAACTGTAAAATATAAGAATACAATTACTCCAAGTACGATTCTATAATATCCAAATACTTTGAAATCATGTTTTTTAATATACTGCATCAGGAATTTAATTACAAAGATAGATACGACAAATGAAACCACGCATCCTAGCAATAGTAAAAAGAACTCCTGTGCTGTAAATGCGAAACCAAACTTGAGCATCTTCAGAAAGCTCCATCCAAACATGACCGGAATCGCAAGGAAAAATGTAAATTCTGCTGCCACACTTCTGGATGCTCCAATGATCAATCCCCCCAAAATTGTTGCACCTGATCTTGATGTTCCCGGAATCATCGCCAATACCTGGAAACCGCCGATTGCAAGTGCCATCGGGATTGTAAGCTGTGAAAGCTTTGTTGCCTGTGGTGTAACACCTTCATGCTTCTTCTCAATTATAATAAATAAAACACCATAAATAATCAGCATCGCTGCAACAACATACGCATTCATAAAATGCTCATCCACAAAATCATCAAACAACAATCCGATAACCATAGCCGGAAGCGTTGCAATAATTACCTTGATCCATAACTGAATTGTCATCTTCTTCTGTTTTTCTGATTTCTTAGCCGAAAATGGATTCAATTTATTAAAATAAATCAATATAACTGCCAGAATTGCTCCAAACTGGATCACTACATTGAACATCTCAACAAATTCATGCCGTAAACTCAGCTTCACAAATTCTTCTACCAGAATCAAATGTCCCGTACTACTAATTGGAAGCCACTCTGTGATTCCCTCAACGATACCTAAAAATATAACCTTTAATGCTTCTAACATGCTTCTCCTCCCTCGAGAACATACTTCACAATTGCTCTGGCCGCGCCGTCCTCATCATTCGTTCCCGTCACATAATCTGCATTACACTTCACTGCTTCTTCCGCATTGCCCATCGCAACACCAACACCAGCTTCTGTGATCATCTCTATATCATTATCGCCATCACCAATTGCCATAATCTCTTCCCGTTCGATTCCCAGCATCTTACCTAATGCAATCAAACCGTTTCCTTTATTTACACCGGCTGCGTTAATTTCAATATTATATTTCAATGAACTGACGAGGTTCAAATCTTTACACTTGCTTAGTTCTTCCCAGGCCGCTTTCCGCTCTTCCATATCCGCAAACAACACCTGTACCTTATCGAGATTCTCTTCTCTGGAATTAAACAATTCCCAAATATCCAAAACTGCAATTCTGGATGCACGTACATACTCCCACATATTACAATCCTTGTGATATCTTTCTACATGAGCCAGTTTTTCATCCTTCGCATACCCCTGTCCATCAAAATAGATCTCTTGTAGCGTATCATATTTTTCTGTGATTTCCAATGCTTTTTTTGCACTTTCTTTTGATAATAAATGTTCGATCAATATCTCGCCTGTCGCTGTGTCCAGGATCCTTGCCCCGTTTGCTGTAAGTGCATATCGCATCCCCGGAAATTCTCTCAATTCCAATGGTACACCTGTAAACGGACGCCCTGTTGCTACCAGCACATGAACACCTTTTTCTATCGCCTTTGCGATTACTTCTTTTGTAAACGGAGTCAGTTCTTTTTTGGAGTTTAATAATGTTCCGTCTAGATCCAGCCCCACCATCTTAATTTGCATTATTCTATTTCCTTCCTTATTCACTGCTCCTATTGTATCAAAATTTGCTTAATTCTGCAATTTATAGTATACTATACAGATGAAACTTTTTTAGACAAAATTTCATTTAACTTAGAAACAAAAAAACAGAAAGGATTTTATTTATGAATTTGCATACAAAACGCAGGCTCAAGGCCGGTGTAGCTTTGCTTTGTTCCGCCACAATGACCTTCGCACTTGCAACTCCATATAGCTTTGCCGATGAGAAAGAAACTTTGGAAAATAAAACTTCTGATCTGCAATCACAGCTGGCAGGGATCAATCAAGACCTTCTCAAGATCAGTGATGAGATTTCTAACACCCAGATGCGTGTGACTATTGTAAACAGTGAAATTCTTCGAAGCGAAGATGAGCTTGCTATTTCTCAGCAGAACGAAGATCAGCAATATGAAAATATGAAATCCCGTATAAAATATATGTATGAGAACGGGAACTCAAGCATGTTAGAATTATTATTTTCCGCTGAAAGCATGAGTGACTTTCTGAACAAGGCTGATTTTATTCAAAATATCAGCCAGTACGATCGTGATATGCTAAGTGAACTTCAGAATATTCATGCAGACATTGAAAACCAGAAAATGGCTCTGCAGAACCAACAAGATTCTTTAAATAACTTAGAAAATGAATTACAACAACAGCAGGCCGCACTACAGCAAAAGGCGGATGAAACTTCTACCGACCTTGCACAATTTCAGGCACAGCTCCAACAGATTCGTGAGCAGGAGGCTGCAAAAGCCGCTGCTGAAGCTGCCGCAAAGGCTCAACAGGAAGCTGCTGCAAAAGCTCAGCAACAAGCACAGGCATCTGCCAATGCTTCATCATCCGGCAATAATACTTCCTCAAACACTACGACTAGCAATGGAAGTTCTAACTCTGGAAACAATAGTTCCGGAGGCGTGATAAATAATGGCGGAACCTCTGCCAGCAAGTCGGATTTGGATTTATTAGCTGCCATTATTCAGTGTGAAGCATATCAGAACTATGACTCACTTTTAGCAGTTGCTACAGTTATTATGAATCGTGTATATGACTCTCGATTCCCTAACAGTATAAGCGGTGTTGTTTATGCCGCAGGACAATTTGAACCTGCATTCTCCGGCCGTCTTGAATACGTTTTAAATGCCGGTCCGACCTCCCTTTCATATCAGGTTGCGCAGGATGCAATAAATGGTGCAAGACTTGCAGAAGTTGCCGACTGCTATTATTTCTTATATGCCGGCACCGGTCATCCTGGAATTAATATCGGTGGAAATGTATTTTTCCCTAGCTGGTGATTTATACATAATCACAATTTAGATTAAATCTGTTTACTATTCAAGTCAAAGTTCCGCAGTTCATGTGAATTGCGGAACTTTTTTTAATCTCTATTCCTACTGATAATCTACAACATCGATCCATTTCATAAGGAATTCTTTTTCTAATTCATTCTCCTTCGCAAGCTGAGCTGCTGCAACGATTGGAAGCCACTGTTCTACATACTGTCTTGCCGTATCGCTCTTCTTACAATAAATCTTCATATACAGATCAGCTTTTTTCTGGTCTTTCAATGCAAATAATAAATATGTCATAGCAGCATCTGCACCTGCATTACCCTGTGTTGCATGTGCCCAATCGACAATTGTCATCTTACCATTCTTGCCATAAATCACATTCGATGGATTGAAATCTCCATGACAAAGCTTATCGTGTTTTGGCATACTTTCCAGTCTGGTCATCAGTTCGTATCTTGTCGTTGCATCCAAATCTTTCAGTCCATTAATCTGGCTTGCCAGCTTATCTTTTAATTTATTTAATCGAGGCGACTTTTTGCTATGAACTTCTAACTGCAGCTTTACAAAATCTTCCATATATTTCTGCAAATTCTCTTTGTCAGATTCCATCATCTCTTCAAGAGTTGTTCCATTCTTGTATTCAATAAGCAGAGCCCACTTTCCACCCACTTCAGATACTTCTTTAATCTTTGGAATATCAAGTCCTGTTGCTTCTACTCGCGCTGTATTCAAAGCCTCATTAAACACATCTGCTTTCGGATGATCCTTCTCAAATATCTTAACAATTCCTTCATCACATTTATAAACCTCTTTGTAGGAACGTTTTACGATTAATTTTTTGTTTTCAAGTTTCATAAGCCATGCCTCCTATTTATAAATTGATTCCCCATAACTGTTCAGTATTTTAGCAGTTATATTTTGTTTTTTCTTAACTTGGTTTTATTATACTACAACTTTTCTGAAAATAAAAGACTTTTTAAATATTTTTTAACAATCTTTTTTATCACAAAATAATTGTCTAATAATTAACAATAGTTATATTTAACTTATTCTTTTATTGAATAAAAAAAGAGAAGTACAGCACAAATAAGTGCTGTACTTCTCATCGGAATATATAATCTGTCTAGACAAAGATATTATTTACCATAATAGCATTTCAGATAGATTTCTTTCATTTCTTTCATCAATGGATATCTTGGGTTAGCTCCTGTACACTGGTCATTAAATGCCTGCTCTACCATGTCATCCAATGTATCAAGGAAGTATTTCTCATCGATACCATAATCTTTAATTGTTTTCTTAATACCAATCTTATCTTTGAGTACTTCAAGTTTAGCAATGAAGTTTTCAAATACTTCTGCATCTGTATTTCCTGTACATCCTGCAAAACGTCCTAATTCAGCATATCTTGCAAGTGCATGTGGATACTGATACTGTGAGAATGTTCCCATCTTAGTTGGTACTTCTGCTGCATTGTATCTCATAACTTCTGTAAGGATTACTGCGTTTGCAACACCATGTGGTAAGTGGTGGAATGCTCCAAGTTTGTGAGCCATTGAGTGGTTCAGTCCAAGGAATGCATTTGCAAATGCCATACCTGCCATACAAGAAGCGTTTGCCATTTCTTCACGAGCCTTAGGATCATTTGCTCCGTTTTCATATGCTGATGGAAGGTTGTCAAATACCATCTTAACAGCTTTCATAGCAAGACCATCTGTATAATCTGTAGCCATGATAGAAACATAAGCCTCGATAGCATGTGTCATTACGTCGATACCTGATGCACTTGTCAGTCCCTTAGGCTGTGTCATCATATTGTCAACATCAACGATTGCCATATTAGGAAGCAATGCATAGTCTGCGATTGGCCATTTCACACCTGTTTCTGCATCTGTGATGATTGCAAATGGTGTAACCTCTGAACCTGTTCCTGAAGATGTAGGGATTGCTACAAAGTAAGCTTTCTCTCCCATCTTAGGGAATGTAAATACTCTCTTACGGATATCCATGAAGTCCATAGCCATATCTTCGAAGTTTGCTTCTGGATGCTCATACATTACCCACATAATCTTAGCTGCATCCATTGCTGATCCACCACCAAGAGCGATGATTGTGTCAGGCTCGAATGCTCTCATCTGGTCTACACCTTTCTGAGCACACTGTAATGTTGGGTCTGGAGCAACTTCAAAGAAGCATGTATGCTGAATTCCCATTTCGTCTAATTTTGCTTCGATTGGAGCTACATAACCATTTTTGTATAAGAATGAATCTGTTACGATGAATGCTTTCTTCTTGTTCATTACTGTTCCAAGCTCATCAAGTGCAACTGGCATACATCCTTTCTTGAAGTATACCTTTTCAGGTGTTCTGAACCAAAGCATATTTTCTCTCCTCTCAGCAACTGTCTTGATATTGATCAAATGTTTTACTCCAACGTTCTCAGATACAGAGTTTCCTCCCCAAGAACCACATCCAAGTGTAAGTGATGGTGTCAGTTTGAAGTTATAAAGATCTCCGATTCCTCCCTGTGAAGAAGGTGTGTTGATCAATACACGACATGTCTTCATTGCAGCTGCATGTTTTGCAATTTTTTCTTTCTCTGCCGGATGAACATACAGTGATGATGTATGACCATATCCACCGTCAGCTACAAGCTGTTCTGCCTTAGCAAGTGCTTCATCAAATGTTTTTGCTTTATACATAGCAAGTACTGGAGATAATTTCTCATGAGCGAACTCTTCTGAAATATCTACTGATTCAACTTCACCGATAAGAATCTTTGTACTTTCAGGAACTTTCACACCTGCAAGTTTTGCGATCTCATATGCTGATTTTCCAGGAATCTTGCTGTTTAATGCCCCGTTAATAATGATTGTCTTACGAACTTTATCGAGCTCCTCGCCTTTTTTAAGGAAGTAGCATCCACGATATTCAAATTCTTTCTTAGCTTCTTCGTAAACACTTTCAAGTACTGTTACTGACTGCTCTGAAGCACAAATCATACCATTATCAAATGTTTTTGAATGAATAATTGAGTTAACAGCCATTCTTACGTCAGCTGTATCATCAATGATTACTGGTGTGTTACCAGCTCCAACACCAAGTGCCGGTTTTCCTGACGAATAAGCTGCCTTAACCATTCCAGGACCACCTGTTGCAAGGATGATATCTGCATCTTTCATAACTGTGTTTGTCAGTTCAAGTGATGGTGTATCGATCCATCCGATAATTCCTTCCGGAGCTCCAGCTTTTACAGCTGCCTCAAGAACAACTTTTGCTGCTGCAATTGTACATGCTTTTGCTGCTGGATGTGGGCTGATGATGATTGCATTTCTTGTCTTCAAGCAGATCAAAGTTTTGAAAATTGCTGTTGAAGTTGGGTTTGTTGTAGGAATTACTGCTGCTACCAATCCGATTGGTTCTGCAACTTTTTTAATTCCAAATGCTGGATCTTCTTCGATTACTCCGCATGTCTTTGTATTTTTATAAGCATTGTAAATATACTCTGCTGCATAATGATTCTTAATTACTTTATCTTCAACGATACCTCTCTGAGTCTCCTCTACTGCCATTTTAGCGAGTGGTATACGCTGTTTATTTGCTGCCATAGCAGCTTCATAAAAGATTTTATCTACCTGCTCCTGACTATAAGTTGCGAATACTTTCTGTGCTTCGCGCATTGCTTTCATTTTTGCTTCAAGTGTTTCTACACTATCTACGATCTCAGGTACTACAACTTCTTTTTTCTTTGCCATTTTGATTATTCCTCCGTAATTGAATGTCTCTTTCTTAATTACAGGTACAGTATAACTTTTTGTTAAATATTTGTCAATGTATATTATGTTAAATATTTAACGTTAAATTCTTAACTTCTTTTGTGCTAATTTCACAATTTTTCGAATTCAGAACAAAGAATATATCTTTTTGCATTCCCCAGGAAGATTTTTATTACATAGGAAATTTCATTTCCTATGTAATAAAAAAAGAGGACGGAGATTCTTATCTCTATCCTCTAAATGTTCTAATTAAACTAACTCAATCAAAACTTCCATAGCTGCATCACCTTTACGCTGGCCAATCTTAACGATTCTTGTATAACCACCGTTACGGTCTGCATACTTAGGAGCGATCTCTGTAAACAATTTGTCTACAACGTCAACTTTCTTAGTATTTTTCTTCTTTCCTGCAGCTGCTGTAGGAACTTCTGTTACAGAATACAGAACTTTAGCCATCTGTCTTCTTGCATGAAGTCTGCTAGGCATATCTTTTTTGATTGTCTTTTCAACTTCATCATAAACTGTAACTTTCTTGCCGTCTACAACTTCTTTAACTCTCTTGCCATTCTCGTCTTTACGAGCAACTTTAGCTGTTACAGTAACTTCTTCGAAGTTATCTTTCTCTTTTACAGCCAGAGCGATCAGCTTCTCAGCTTCTTTACGAATCTCTTTAGCTTTTGCTTCTGTTGTAATGATTTTACCATTGTTTAACAATGCTGTTACCTGGTTTCTGATTAAGGCTTTTCTCTGAGCAGAAGTTCTGCCGAGTTTTCTATATTTTGCCATTGTACTTATCCTCCATAATTTACATTTGGTTATGCGTCTTCGGGCTTATTAATCAAATGCTCTGTCCGCGCACATCGGTCTTACCGGACAGAAATTTAAATATTAAGCAAATCTAATTATTCCTCACCGGAATTAAGCTCAAGTCCAAGTTCCTTAAGCTTAGCAAGTACTTCTTCCAAAGACTTACGTCCAAGGTTACGTACTTTCATCATATCTTCTGATGTTTTATTTGTAAGTTCTTCAACTGTATTGATTCCTGCTCTCCTCAGACAGTTGTAGGAACGTACTGACAATTCAAGTTCGTCGATGCTCATCTCAAGAACTTTTTCTTTCTCATCATCCTCTTTTTCGATCATAACTTCTGCAGCCTGAGCTACTTCTGAAAGATCGATGAAGAGTTTCAAATGTTCGCTGAGTACTTTCGCAGCAAGGCTGACAGCCTCGTCTGGAAGCAATGTACCTTTTGTCCATACATCCAATGTCAGTTTATCATAATCTGTAACCTGACCTACACGAGTATTCTGAACAGTCATATTGACACGTTCAACCGGAGTATAAACAGAATCAATCGGAATTACACCAATCGGTAAATCATCGCTCTTGTTCTTGTCTGCGCTCACGTATCCTCTGCCTTTTGTAATGGTCATTTCCATGTACAATTTGCTGTCTTTACCACCACTTAAAGTAGCAATGACCTGCTCAGGATTCATAATCTCAATATCAGAGTCTGCCTGGATATCAGCACCTGTTACAACGCCTTCTCCTTCAAATTCGATATAAGCAGTTTTCACTTCATCAGATTCAGATGAATTTTTGATTGCAAGAGATTTCAAGTTCATGATAATCTCTGCGACATCTTCCTTTACACCTGGAATGGAACTGAATTCATGTAAAACACCATCAATCTTTACAGAACTGATAGCAGCTCCCGGAAGAGAAGAAAGCATAATTCTTCTCATGGAGTTACCTAATGTGATTCCATAACCTCTTTCAAGTGGTTCTACAACGAATCTTCCGTATTTCTTATCTTCTGAAATATCAGTAATTTCAATATTCGGTTTATTAAAATCAAACACTACACAGACCCTCCTTATGGGTTTAAAAATGTTGAGGGATACGATATTAATTCCAACTATTATTTAGAATATAACTCGACGATCAACATCTCATCAACAGGAACATCGATTGCTTCTCTCTTAGGAAGTTCTTTTACTTCACCTTTGAGGTTTTCAGCATCAACTTCCAACCAATCAGGAACCATGTTTCCAGCTGTTACTTCAAGAATGTCTTTGTATCTCTGAGAACCTTTGTTTTTCTCTTTGATTTCGATAACATCACCAGCTTTTACAAGGTAAGAAGGAATGTTCACCTGTTTACCGTTAACAAGTACATGTTTGTGGTCAACAATCTGTCTAGCTTCTTTTCTTGTTCTAGCAAATCCCATACGGAACATTACGTTATCCAGTCTGGATTCAAGAAGAACCATAAGGTTTTCACCTGTCATTCCTTCCTGCTGTTTTGCTTTTGCGTAGTAGTTTCTGAAAGGTTTTTCCAGAACACCATAGATAAATTTAGCTTTCTGTTTTTCACGTAACTGAAGACCATACTCGCTCATTTTTCTACTAGATCTTTTTAACTGTCTGTTAGATTTTTTATTAATTCCTAAATAGATTGGGTCCATACCTAATGAACGGCATCTTTTAAGAACTGGAACTCTATTTACTGCCATTTTCGCTTCCTCCTAATTAATCGCGTTTAATCACTAGACTCTTCTACGTTTCGGTGGACGGCATCCGTTATGTGGTACCGGAGTAACGTCTTTGATACTTACAACATCGATTCCGCAAGCCTGCAATGCACGGATTGCTGCTTCTCTACCTGATCCTGGTCCTTTAACGAAAACGTCTACTGTCTTCAATCCATGGATCAATGCTGCTTTAGCTGCTGTCTCAGCTGCCATCTGTGCTGCATATGGAGTAGATTTTCTTGAACCTTTAAATCCCAGACCGCCTGCACTTGCCCATGAAAGAGCATTTCCCTGTGCATCTGTTAATGTAACGATTGTATTGTTAAAAGATGCCTGAATATGAGCCTGTCCTCGTTCAACGTTTTTCTTGACACGTTTCTTTGTCACTTTTTTTGTAACTTTTTTAGCCATTATAAACTAACCTACTTTCTTCGAATCTTTAATTAATTATTTTTTCTTGTTTGCTACAGTTCTCTTAGGACCTTTACATGTTCTTGCATTAGTCTTAGTTTTCTGTCCACGTACTGGAAGTCCTTTTCTGTGACGGATTCCACGATAGCATCCGATTTCTTTTAATCTCTTGATGTTCAGCTGAATCTCTCTTCTAAGATCACCTTCTACAACCTGAGTTGCATCGATTACTTCACTGATTTTCTTTACATCTTCACTTGTTAAATCTCTTACACGAGTGCTTGGATCAATTCCTGCCTCTGCTAAGATACGGTTTGAACTTGTTCTTCCAATTCCATAGATATAAGTTAAACCGATTTCTACACGTTTGTCTCTTGGTAAGTCTACACCTGCAATACGAGCCATGTGTCTTTCCTCCATTTTGAATCATTTTTAATATTGTCTTTAACTGGAACAATAATCCTATCGGACTATCATTCAGGCCGATGATATTCATCTGCCCTTTCCCGGTACGTCAATCCTCACGCAATACTCCGGGTATTAGAAGCAATATACAATCGCACTCTGACAGTTCTGTGAGCGAACCGGACTTCCTGCTGTGAACGACATTCCATCCCTCGGCCAGATGCTTCGAACACCGCTCTATCGGTACCTGTATGATAGAGGACCGGTGTATCCTTACTGTATATTAAACAAGTTCACACACATCCTGGTGTGTCCCTCGTCAGCCGTCTAATTAATAAAACACTATTGAGAATTGGTATTAATTAACCCTGTCTCTGTTTGTGTTTCGGATTTTCGCAGATTACTCTGATACTTCCTTTTCTCTTAATAATCTTGCATTTTTCACAAATTGGTTTTACTGATGATCTAACCTTCATGTTAAATCCTCCTTCCATCCTTTGCTAAAACTTTGGTTACTTCATTTTTGGACATACATATCCAAAAACGACCATTTCATAGTATAGCACCAAGTCATCCTAAAAGTCAACACTTTTTTTATTTATCTCTCCAAACAATTCTTCCTTTGCTCAGATCATATGGTGACATCTCTAATGTAACCTTGTCACCTGGTAAAATCTTAATGAAATTCATACGAAGTTTTCCACTGATATGTGCAAGTACAATATGTCCATTTTCAAGCTCTACCTTAAACATTGCGTTTGGCAATTTTTCAACTACGACTCCTTCGATCTCGATTACGTCAGTTTTTGACATATTAAATCCTCCCGTGCTCATGCACTTTACAATTCCTGTTATATTTATTTCAATTATTCCTTACATTATATATACGTCAGCATCAGTATGCTTTTTGTATATAGTTTTGTATCGTTTCTTGGATTGCTGCATCATCTGTGCAGTCTTCACATTGCATCTTATATATAATCTGCACATGTCGTCTGTTTTTTTTCTTTAAATTACTGACAGAGCGTTTCGCCCCGTCAGCCAGATATACATATTCATCATTGACAGAAATTATGACATATATACAATCTTTATCCCGCCCTGCCTTAGATTTGGCAAGCATTCCAGGTTCCATGAACATAAATTACTCTCCCAGAATCTTAACGATCGCAGCAAATACATCATTGATATCGATTGTTCCGTCTACTTCTTTCAAAGCTCCGGATTTTGTATAATAATCAATCAATGGCTGTGTCTGCTCATGATAAACACCAAGACGTTTTGTAACTGTCTCCGGCTTATCATCATCACGCAGAATTAATGTGCCGCCACATTTATCACAAATGTTTTCTACCTTTGTAGGAGCGTAAACAATATGATATGTTGCTCCACAATCTACACACGCACGTCTTCCAGACATACGATTTACAATATTTTCATCCGGAACTTCCACATTGATAGCATAGTCTACTTTCTGTCCCAGCTTAGCAAGTGCTGCATCTAAAGCTTCTGCCTGTGGAATTGTTCTCGGGAAACCATCAAGAACATAACCGTTTGCACAGTCATCCTGATTTACTCGGTCTACAACAAGATCTACAACCAATTCATCTGGTACAAGAAGTCCCTGGTCCATGTATGTTTTTGCTTTTTTTCCAAGCTCTGTTCCATTTTTGATGTTTGCTCTGAAAATATCTCCTGTAGAAATGTGTGGAATCTGATATTTTTCAGAAATCTTCTTCGCCTGAGTTCCTTTTCCCGCACCCGGTGCACCTAACATAATAATTTTCATAATATGCCTCCTTTGTTTTTACCGAAAATTTTATAATTCTCTGAATAGCACATTAACCCGCCGCACTCCATCCTCTAAGGATAAAGTACAACGAGCTAAATATTATCATTAATATCCAAGAAAACTATTCTTCATAGAACCGCCCTTGGTATTCAAAAATCCTGTGTAGTTACGTACTAACATCTGGGATTCAATCTGCTTTAATGTCTCAAGAACAACACCAACAATAATAATGATTGATGTTCCACCAAACGAAACATTTGCTCCGAATACACCATTAAAGAAGTACGGAATCACCTGAATGATTACAAGACCACATGCTCCAACAAAAATAATATAATTTAAAATCTTTGTCAAGTATTCTACTGTTGGCTTACCAGGACGGATTCCCGGAATAAAGCCTCCGCTCTTCTTCATATTATTTGCAATCTCTAACGGATTAAAAGTAATCGATGTATAGAAATATGCAAAGAAAATTGTAAGTACGATATAAACAACCAGACCGATTGAATATATTAAGTTATTTGGATCACACCAGTTATTTGAGTTCATACACTTCAGAATCTGACTTCCGATTCCAGTACCATTTCCTTTTCCAAGGAATTGAGCAATAACAATCGGGAACTGCATCAGTGATGATGCAAAAATTACTGGTATAACGCCTGCTGTATTTACCTTTAACGGAATATGTGAAGACTGACCACCATAAGTCTTTCTTCCTTGAACTTTCTGTGAATACTGTACTGCAATTCTTCTTTCGCCGTCTTGCAAAATCACTACAAGAAAGATAACAACGAGCACTACAGCGAGAATGATCACTGCTGAGAGTAAACCTTTTGCAAGAGTCTTACCTTTGATAAACTGCTCAAACAGAGTCACAAAATCACTTGGTACACGTGAAATAATATTGATTAACAGCACAATGGAAATACCATTTCCAACACCTTTTTCCGTAATACGCTCACCGATCCACATTAAGAATGCAGAACCGGCAGTTAATGTACATACAACAATTGCAGCATTTACAAAATTATATTCAACAAGTAGTCCCTGACGTCCGAATCCGACAGCCATAGCTGTAGACTGGATTAATGCAAGTGCTACGGTTACATAACGTGTAATTGCTGCTAACTTCTTTCTACCATCCGGACCGTCTTTCTGCATTTCTTCTAGTTTTGGAATTGCAATTGTCAACAGCTGTATGATGATAGAAGATGTGATGTACGGTGTTATGCTCAATGCAAACACCGACATCTGTGTAAAGGAGCCTCCGGTAAATGCATCAAAAAAATTGAATGCATCTCCGGTCTGACTCGCGAAAAAATTCTGAATATAAGTTGGATCCACACCCGGTGTAGGCAGTTCGGAACCAAGTCTAACAACGATAAGCATCATGAATGTATAGAAAAGTCTCTTTCGTACGTCCTCTATTTTAAATGCTCTTCGTACTGTATCTAGCATTAGATCACCTCTGCTTTTCCACCAAGGGACTCAATCTTCTCAGCTGCTTTTGCACTGAATGCATTAGCCTGAACTGTGAGTTTCTTAGTAAACTCTCCATTTCCAAGAATTTTTACACCATCTTTTGGGTTTTTAACGATTCCGTTTTCGATTAATGTCTCAACGGATACTGTAGCGCCATCTTCAAAAATTTCTAATGCGCTCAGGTTGATGCCAACGATCTCTTTAGAGTTTCTGCATTTGAAACCTCTCTTTGGCAATCTTCTGTATAAAGGCATCTGACCACCTTCAAAGCCTGGTCTTGTAGCTCCTGAACGAGCTTTCTGACCTTTATGACCCTTACCAGCTGTCTTACCATTTCCAGAACCGTGTCCACGGCCTCTTCTGAAATTATCACTATGTTTAGAACCGTCTGCCGGTCTTAAATTTGATAAGTCCATGATATTACCTCCTTATCGATTTATGCTTTACGCTTCTTCTTCAACTTTCACTAAGTGTCTTACCTGCTGTACCATACCTCTTGTTGCTGCATTATCTGGTAATACAACTGTTTTGTTCAGCTTTTTCAGTCCCAAAGCTTCTACAGTTTTTCTATGCTTTGGTATAGCACCGATAGTAGACTTAACCAGTGTAACTTTTAAATTTGCCATTTAACCTTACCTCCTATTATGTGACAGAGCACAAGCCCTATCTCTTAGCCTACGATCTCTTCTACTGATTTACCACGAAGTCTAGCAACAGCCTCTGGAGTTTTAACTCCTCTAAGACCTTCGATTGTAGCAAGTACTACGTTCTGTTTATTGTTAGAACCTAATGATTTTGTACGGATATTTTTGATTCCTGCCAACTCGATAACCGCACGCGCTGGACCACCAGCGATTACTCCAGTACCTTCTGGAGCTTTCTTTAACAATACAGAAGCGCTTCCAAATTTTCCGATAACATCATGCTGTACACTGTCGTTCTCATCAAGTGAAACCTCAATCAGTTTCTTTGTTGCATCTTCTTTACCTTTACGGATAGCTTCCGGGATTTCAGTAGCTTTTCCTAAACCTGCACCAACGTGGCCTTTTCCGTCGCCTACAACTACTAAAGCTGTGAATCTCATGTTACGACCACCTTTTACGACCTTGGTAACACGTTTAATTGATACCACTTTTTCTTCTAACTCTAACTGACTAGCATCAATACGTTCCTGTCTCATATGTGTTCTCCCTTCCTAGAAATTCAGTCCAGCTTCTCTAGCTGCGTCTGCTAATGCTTTAATTTTTCCCTGGTAGATAAAGCCGCCTCTATCAAAGACAACTTCTGTAATACCTTTTGCCATTGCTTTTTCAGCAATTACTTTTCCAAGATATGCTGCTGCATCAACGTTGTTAGTTTTCTCAAGCTCAGCTTTCACGTCTTTCTGAAGAGTGGAAGCGGATACCAGAGTATTTCCAACTGTATCGTCAATGATCTGAGCATACATGTGATTATTACTTCTAAACACTGCCAAACGTGGTCTTTCAGCTGTTCCGCTGAAACGGTTACGCAATTTCATGTGTTTTTTTCTACGAACTTCAACTCTTGATTTCTTACTAACCATTATTCACACCCTCCTTAATTATTTCTTACCAGTCTTACCAACTTTACGTCTGATAACTTCATCAGCATATTTAATACCTTTACCTTTGTAAGGTTCTGGTCTTCTCTTATCTCTGATTTCAGCTGCGTACTGGCCAACTTTTTCTTTGCTGATACCTTTTACAGTAATCTTATTCTGACCTTCCAGAACTGTTTCTATACCTTCTGGATCTGTCATTTCTACTGGATGTGAATATCCAAGATTCAATGTAAGTTTATTTCCAGACTTAGAAGCTCTGTATCCAACACCGTTTACTTCCAGAACTTTTTCGTATCCGTCAGTTACACCGATTACCATGTTGTTGATCAGTGTTCTTGTAAGACCGTGAAGGGATTTCATTCTCTTCAGATCGTTTGGTCTTGTAACGATTACTTCTTCGCCTTCCTGTTTGATTTCCATTTCTACTGGAAGCTCTTTTGTAAGAGTTCCTTTAGGACCTGTTACAGTCACTACATTATTCTCAGCAATTTCAACTTTTACTCCAGCTGGAATTGTGATTGGCAGTCTTCCTATACGTGACATACCTTTATCCTCCTATAACTTAAATTTTCGGAGCGGATCCTTTGTCCGCTCTGTTTTCAGTTGCAATGAGCACTTGGCGAGGTTTCCCTCAAGCCTAGTGCGAAAGCACACCTCGACACTTGATGCGGTTCTTTCGAACCTAGTGACGAGCGTGTTTCCTTTTTCAGGCTACCAAACGAAGCAGAGTACTTCTCCACCAACGCCTAATTTTCTAGCTTCTTTATCTGTGATAACACCTTTGTTTGTAGAAACGATAGCTGTTCCAAGTCCGCCAAGTACTTTTGGCATCTCTTCGCTGTTAGCATACACACGAAGTCCTGGTTTAGAAATTCTCTTCAGACCAGAAATAACTTTTTCATTCTTGTCTGCGCCATATTTCAATGTGATATGCATTGTCTTGAAGTTTCCATCTTCTACGATATCATATTTTGCAATGTATCCTTCATCCAAAAGAATATCAGCAATCGCGATTTTCATCTTTGATGCAGGTACATCAACTGTATCATGTTTAGCAGTATTTGCATTACGGATTCTTGTAAGCATATCTGCGATTGGATCACTCATAGTCATGGTGTAAAATCCTCCTTCTTACCAACTTGCTTTCTTAACTCCCGGAATCTCACCTTTATATGCCAGTTCACGGAAGCAGATACGGCAGATACCATATTTTCTTAAATATGCATGTGGACGACCACAAATTCTGCAACGGCTATATTCTCTTGTCGAGAATTTTGGTTTGCGCTGCTGTTTAATTTTCATAGATGTCTTAGCCATGAAATTCTCCTCCTTATTTAGTAAATGGCATATTGAACTGAGTCAATAATTCACGTGCTTCTTCGTCAGTTTTAGCAGTTGTAACGAAAATTACATCCATACCTCTGACTTTATCAATTTTATCATACTCGATCTCTGGGAAAATTAACTGCTCTTTAATTCCAAGTGCATAGTTTCCTCTTCCATCAAATGCATTAGGATTTACACCTCTAAAGTCACGTACACGAGGAAGTGCAAGGTTGATCAGACGATCAACGAACTCATACATCTTTTCTCCTCTTAATGTAACTTTACATCCGATTGGCATACCTTCTCTGATTTTGAAGTTAGCTACAGAATTTTTTGCTCTTGTCAGAACTGCTTTCTGTCCAGTGATTTTTTCCATATCAGCTACAGCAGATTCTAAAACTTTTGCATTGTCTTTTGCCTCGCCTACACCCATGTTAATAACAACTTTGTCAAGCTTAGGCACTTCCATAATATTTTTATATCCGAATTTTTTGATCATTGCGTCAACGATCTCATTCTGATACTGATCTTTCAGTCTACTCAACGTTTAAGTCCTCCTTCCTTGAATTAGTCAATTACTTCGCCTGTTGATTTAGCAACACGAACTTTTTTGTCGCCATCCATTTTGAAACCAACTCTTGTAGCTTTTCCTTTGTGAACATACATCACGTTAGAAATATCGATTGGTCCTTCCTGGTGGATGATTCCACCATTCTGATTAGCAACGCTTGGTTTTGTGTGCTTTGTCAGCATGTTGACACCTTCAACCAGAACTTTTCCGTCTTTCTGATTAACGGCAATAACTTTGCCTTCTTTGTCTTTATCTTTACCAGCGATAACTTTAACTGTATCACCTTTTTTAATTTTCATAGTTGACATTCTCGGCACCTCCCTACAGTACTTCCGGAGCCAGAGAAACGATCTTCATAAAGTGTTTCTCTCTAAGCTCTCTGGCTACTGGTCCAAAAATACGTGTTCCACGTGGGTTCAAATCGTCTTTTATAATTACAGCAGCATTTTCATCGAATCTGATATAAGATCCGTCTTTACGACGAGCACCTTTTACAGTACGAACAACTACAGCTTTCACAACGTCACCTTTTTTAACAACGCCGCCTGGTGTTGCATCTTTAACAGTCGCAACGATAACATCTCCGATATTGGCATATCTTCTTGTAGAACCGCCAAGTACACGGATACACAGTAATTCTTTAGCACCTGTGTTGTCTGCTACTTTAAGTCTACTTTCCTGTTGTATCATGCAGGTAAACCTCCTTCAATATACATTCGTTGAACTTCTAGTTCAATTATACTCTTGTAATATGCGAAACCAATATTATTTTGCTTTCTCCATAATCTCAACAAGTCTCCATCTTTTGTTTTTAGACAGTGGTCTTGTTTCCATAACTTTTACTGTATCTCCAATGTTGCATTCGTTGTTCTCATCGTGAGCCTGCAGTTTATAAGTTCTCTTAACGATTTTCTTATAAAGTGGGTGTTTCACGTGGTCCTCAACTGCTACAACGATAGTTTTATCCATTTTGTCGCTGACAACTTTGCCAACACGAACTTTTCTCAAATTTCTCTCTTCCACAGTTGCTACTCCTTTCCTATCGGCCTGCCTCTGTAATCAGAGTCTGAATACGTGCGATATTCTTTCTTACTTCTTTGATTCTGCTTGTATTGTCAAGCTGATTTGTTGCGTTCTGGAATCTTAAGTTAAAAAGCTCTTTCTTAGCAGCTACTAATTCTTCATTCAATTCCTCTACGGATTTTCCTCTTAATTCGTTTACAAATGTATTAATTTTCACTGTTGTCACCGCCTTCTAATTCTGCGCGAGAAACGATTTTGCATTTGCAAGGTAATTTGTGCATTGCAAGACGAAGTGCCTCTCTTGCGATTTCTTCTGAAACACCTGCGATCTCGAACATTACACGACCTGGTTTAACTACTGCTACCCAGTACTCTAATGCACCTTTACCACTACCCATACGAGTTTCTGCTGGTTTTGCTGTTACCGGTTTATCTGGGAATATTTTGATCCAAACTTTACCACCACGTTTGATATAACGAGTCATAGCGACACGGGCTGCTTCGATCTGGTTAGAACGAATCCAGCATGGTTCTGTTGCGACAATACCATATTCACCATATGAAATCGTGTTACCTCTGAGGGCTTTACCCTTCATAGTTCCACGGAACTGTTTACGACGTTTTACTCTTTTTGGCATTAACATTATTTATCGCTCCCTTCCTTTTCAGCCTTAGTTGGAAGAACTTCGCCTTTGTAAATCCAAACCTTTACACCGACTTTTCCGTAAGTTGTATCAGCTTCTGCGAATCCATAATCAATGTCAGCTCTTAATGTCTGAAGTGGAATAGTTCCTTCGCTGTAGAACTCTGTACGAGCCATATCTGCTCCACCAAGACGTCCTGATACAGATGTCTTAACACCAAGTGCTCCTGATTTCATTGTTCTTGACATGCAAGATTTCATAGCACGTCTGAATGAAATACGATTCTCAAGCTGCTGTGCAATATTTTCAGCTACAAGCTGTGCGTCTTTATCTGGTCTCTTAACTTCTTTGATATCAACGATAAGCTTTTTGTCTGTGAACTGTGCAAGCTCTGCTTTCACTTTCTCAATTTCTGCTCCACCTTTACCGATTACTACGCCAGGTTTTGCTGTATATACGATGATCTTAACACGATCAGACGCTCTTTCAATTTCAATTTTTGAAATTCCAGCGCTGTATAATCTTTTCTTTAAGAATGTTCTGATTTCATGGTCTTCTACCAGATTATCAGCGAAATCCTTTTCAGCATACCACTTGGAATCCCAGTCTTTAATAACTCCGACTCTTAAGCCATGAGGATTAACTTTCTGTCCCATTGTGTTCCTCCTTATCTTTCATTCAGCACGATAGTGATGTGGCTCATTCTCTTTTCGATTCTGTAAGCTCTACCCTGTGCTCTTGGTCTGATTCTCTTCATTGTTGGTCCTTTATTTGCGTAACACTCTTCAATATAAAGGTTCTCAACGCTCATACCGTTGTTGTTCTCAGCATTAGCGATTGCTGATTTTAATAATTTTTCTATAACACTTGAAGCATATCTTGGATTGTAAGCTAAAATACCAAGTGCTGTCTGTACATCCTTACCTCTGATGGCATCTAATACGAAACATGCTTTCTGAACAGATACTCTAGCGTAAGAAATCTTAGCTGATGGTCTTGTATCTTTCTGTGCATTTCTTTCTCTCTTGATTTGGGATCTATGTCCTTTAGCCATGGATGAACCCTCCTTTCGAAATATGTTGATCTATTATCTAACTCTTGACTTCTTCTCGTCTTTTCCATGTCCTCTGTATGTTCTTGTTGCAACGAACTCTCCGAGTTTGTGTCCAACCATATCTTCTGTAACATATACAGGCACATGTTTTCTTCCATCATGTACGGCAAATGTATGCCCTACGAATGATGGGAAGATTGTAGAACGACGTGACCATGTCTTAATAACTGATTTATCACCTGCAGCGTTCATAGCGTCTACTTTTTTAAGTAAGCTTTCGTCTGCAAATGGTCCTTTTTTAAGTGAGCGAGCCATAGGTTCTAACCTCCTTGTAAACTAATTATTTGATACCTTTACCGTCTCTTCTTCTTACGATTAACTTGTTAGAAGATTTGTTTTTCTTACGTGTCTTAAGACCAAGTGCCGGTTTACCCCATGGAGTACATGGACCTGGACGACCGATGCTTGTCTTACCTTCACCACCACCGTGTGGATGGTCATTCGGGTTCATAACAGAACCACGAACTGTAGGTCTGATACCCATGTGACGTTTACGTCCTGCTTTACCGATGTTGATCAGGTTGTGCTCTCCATTTCCAACAACACCAACAGATGCTCTACAAATGATTGGCACCATTCTCATCTCTCCTGATGGAAGTCTGAGTGTAGCATATTTTCCTTCTTTAGCCATCAACTGAGCGCTGTTTCCTGCTGAACGAACAAGCTGTCCGCCTTTTCCTGGATAAAGCTCGATGTTGTGGATCTGTGTACCAACTGGGATGTTAGCAAGTGGTAAGCAGTTTCCTACTCTAACCTCTGCGTTCTCACCATTCATAACTGTCATTCCATCTTTTAATCCTTCTGGAGCAAGGATGTAAGCTTTCTCACCATCTGCGTAGCAGATTAAAGCGATATTAGCTGTTCTGTTTGGATCGTATTCGATACCAACAACTTTTGCTGGAATTCCGTCTTTATTTCTCTTAAAGTCGATAATTCTATATTTCTTTTTAGCTCCGCCTCCGCGGTGTCTTACTGTAATTTTACCCTGACTGTTACGACCAGCTGTTCTCTTCTTAGAATCTAATAAAGATTTTTCAGGAGTTGTTTTTGTGATTTCAGAGAAATCAGAGCCAGTCATCTGTCTTCTGGAAGGTGTATATGGGTTATATGTTTTGATTCCCATTACTTTTTCTCCTTTCGCAATACCTAATTATTCGTTTCACGGATTTGCACCGTCTATGCTGTTCACACTTGACGAGGTCTTCTCGAGTTTAGTGTGAACGTACACCTTTGCACTTGACGAGGTTTTCTCGAGCCTAGTGACAATGGTGATTCATCAGCGCGATTTACAGACCTTCAAAAATCTCGATATCTGCGCTTTCTTCTGTAAGCTGTACGATAGCTTTCTTTGTCTTAGCAGTTTTTCCGATTGTCATTCCACGTCTCTTGTTTTTTCCATCAAGATTCATTGTGTTAACGCTTTTAACTTTTGTTCCAGCGAACATTTTCTCAACTGCTTCTTTGATCTGAGATTTTGTAGCCTCTGTGTGTACAAGGAATGTGTATTTCTTGTCAGCCATAAGCTCCATGCTCTTCTCTGTGATCACTGGTTTAAGGATTACATCATAATACTGAATGTTTGCCATTATGCGTACACCTCCTCAATAGTTGCAACAGCAGCTTTTGTAGCGATTACTGTGTTGTATTTTAAGATGTCGTATACATTGATTGTATTTGTTTTTGCTGTTTTTACTCCAGCAATGTTTCTAGCTGAAATCTCAACGTTTGTATTTCCATCTTCAAGAACTACCAATGCTTTGTTTACATTCAGGTTGTTCAGAACTTCCTGGAATTTCTTTGTTTTGATTTCATCAAAGTTTAACTCATCAACAACGATGAATTTGTTCTCTTCTACTCTTGAAGTAAGTGCTGACTGAAGTGCAGCTCTCTTCTCTTTCTTATTCATCTTGAATGAATAATCTCTCGGAACTGGTGCGAATACAACTCCGCCGCCTGTCCACTGTGGAGCTCTTGTAGAACCCTGTCTTGCATGACCTGTTCCTTTTTGTCTCCATGGTTTTCTTCCGCCTCCAGAAACTTCTGAGCGAGTTTTCGCTTTCTGTGTTCCCTGACGATTATTTGCAAGCTGGCTTACAACTGCCATGTGTACAAGATGTTCGTTAACCTCAACACCAAATACAGCATCGTTCAAATCGATTGTACCAACTTCTTTACCTTCGATATTATAAACAGATACGTTTGCCATCTGTGTGTTCCTCCTTTCCTGTTGTCAGACTAGTTTGCCTTTACTGTTTCTTTGATTGTTACCAGACTCTTCTTTGGTCCCGGTACAGAGCCTTTAACTAACAACAGGTTGTTATCAGCGTCAACTCTTACGATCTCAAGATTCTGAACAGTAATCTGTTTGTTACCCATCTGACCTGGCATCTTCTTTCCTTTGAATACTTTACTAGGATCGGATGCAGAACCATTAGAACCTGCGTGACGGTGGAATTTAGAACCATGAGTCATAGGTCCTCTGCTCTGTCCGTGACGCTTGATTGCTCCCTGGAAACCTTTACCTTTTGAAATTGCAGTAGCATCAATTTTGTCTCCTGCTTCAAAGATATCAGCTTTAATTTCCTGAGCTAATGTATATTCTTCAGCATTTTCAAATCTGAACTCTTTTACATATCTCTTACCAGAAACGCCGGCTTTATCGAAATGTCCTTTCTCAGCTCTTGTGATACCGTTTCTGTGTGCGATTTCTTTTTTGCCGTTTCCATCTTTTGTGACAATCTTTTCTTTCTTGTCTACAAAACCAACCTGGACTGCGCTGTAACCGTCGTTCTCAACTGTTTTAACCTGTGTTACTACACAAGGACCAGCCTGAAGTACAGTTACCGGAATCAATGTTCCATCTTCGTTGAAGATTTGAGTCATTCCGACTTTAGTAGCTAAAATAGCTTTCTTCATTATAATTACCTCCTGTGATTTACAGCGGAACACCACTTGGGTGCTCATCCTAAATTATAGGAATTACTGTTTCTTAATTTCTTGTGCTGTCAGCTTATTTGTTTTTCATCTTGATGTCGATGAATACACCAGCTGGCATTTCCAATCTTGACAGTGCATCAACTGTTTTCTGTGTTGGTGCAGCAATGTCGATGAGTCTCTTATGAGTTCTCTGCTCGAACTGCTCTCTAGAGTCTTTATATTTGTGTACGGCTCTCAGAATTGTAACTACTTCCTTCTTAGTTGGAAGCGGTACCGGTCCGCTCACCTGTGCTCCGTTTTTCTTAACAGTTTCGATGATTTTTTTAGCAGATGCATCAACTAACTGATGATCATATGCTTTCAATGTGATTCTCATTACTTGACTTGCCATAAAAAAAGTCGCCTCCTTTTCGTACTTTTAAACCCAGTACGACAAGCGGTGACTGTACACTCTCCCGTGTGTGTCATGCAGACTTACACGTTGTTTCATACTTTTACCTTTAGTGGTAAGTTGTAATCAGTTATGATTCGTACAGTGACTTGTCGCCAGTTTCCTAACTTGACATTCGCTCCACGGAAAACCTGCCATCATGTATTTACATGTCAGCAGCAACCTCTCGCTTCACAGCTATCATGCCACAGCTCTCTTAGTATAACCAATCATCGTCCATATTGCAAGTACTTTTTTATATTTTTTTGTATTTTTTTCTTTTTTATGATTTTTGTTATTTATCTCAATTCCCAACCAATTCTTCTGTGCTATTTGCACAACGCCACTCCATCCTATACGTTCAAAACATTTTCATTATATATAGGAAGAAACTCTTTTTATAAATAATTCTTTTTTCACCTCTTGACATTACCACACTAAAGTAGTATATTGAAAAAGACTTATAGATAAATGAAACCAAGGGCGGTTTTCCAAGAGGGGGAGACTGTCTTTTTTGTATTTGAGACTCATCATTTATCGCAGAATTATTAAAAATACATTTTTCGTTGTTTATAAGTCAAGTCCTATCAACATAGGACCCCCAACCATTTTTGTTGCTCTTGCAGTTACATTGACGCCGTTCATTTCCCCCAAAGATGATCCTGCGCCGATGAACTCCAATTAATATATACGCCCTGTTTATCAGGGTTTTCCCCAGATTTGTATACATTATTGACTGCGGAGCAGCGAGAAGTTAACCTCTCAATGACATACCAAAAAAGACAAAGGACACAGCGAAAACTGTGTCCTTTGTTTTTGCATTAAACCATAACCTGATGCAATGCTTCTTCTTCAATTCCAACTTTTTTCATTTCTTCTCTTATTGCGTCTTCTTCCCCCGGCAATGCGCACCAGGAAAGTCCGCACCCTGCGGATATAGACCGTGGAACCGGTATCAGTCTTCCCGGTATCTGATCTGCTTTACAGGCTTTTTCCATCGCCATAGCATCTGCCGTTGTATGAAATGTTACAACGAGCTTTAATTCTTTCTTTCTCATAATCCAAATCCTTCTCTTTATCCGATCCGCTCAGTTTATCTCCGCCCTTTTATTTTACTCAATCGTCACTTCAAATCCATCATCAGTCTGTACTGATGTTGCTTTCTTTCCATGATTCTGAGCATATTTTTCTACATTTGTCTTTTGATGTGGCTCTGTCACCAATACCTTTACTGCTCCATCCATATTTTTCATAGCTTCGGCAGTTAACATTAATGGCTCCGGACAAGATAAACCTCTCGCATCTACTGTTTTCATATGAATCCCTCTTTTCTATTTTAAGCTGTTTTACGACGATTTGTAAATGCAATTACAAAACAAGCAACAATACATATAATAACTGCGATTTTACCATTTGCTGTCACTGCACCTGCAACCACTTCTTTTGTTTCTGGATTCAAAGCTGTTCCGCTTGATGCGAGTCCAAGATTATGGCTCAATGCTGCTCCAACAAACATTCCTACAACTGTAACGGCTGAATCAGATGATCCCTGTCCTGCAAGAACAAGCTGACGCAGCGGGCATCCTCCTGCAAGAACTGCTGCGAAACCAACCGCATACATACCAAGGATATTCCACAAATGTTCTGAATGTGCAATTACACCAGGTGTATTAAAGCTAAGTGCAAAGTTTCCTGTTATCAGATTGTAAATGAGCATAACTACAAAGAATCCACCGATCACTGATACTAACTCAAAATTTCTCATTAAAATAATATCACGGACACTTCCTGCGAAGCACATTCTTGATTTCTGTGCAAATGCTCCGAACAAAAGCCCTCCAATCAGAGAAATTGCAACGGGTGCATGCATACTTCCAGGACCTGCTTCACTGGATTTTAATAATGTTGTAAATAAAGCTAATAATAAAATTCCTACTGCAATCACAGAAATGATCATTCCTGAAGATTTCTTTGCCGGATAAGCTCTTCCAAGCGAATATCCCTGTTTTAAAACAATTACACCTGTTCCTACTCCAAGAACAAATCCAATCAGTGCAACCCATGCATTCAAGTCACCTGCTGACATACGAATTACCATACGCAGTGGGCATCCTAAAAATACAAGTGCTCCGATTGTAAGAATCATACCTAATATAAAACGTGTCATTGTAGCTGAACCGGCTGTCGCACAATATTCCTTTGTAGCCAGTGAAATTATCAATGATCCAAGTATAATTCCAACTATCTCCGGTCTCGCATACTGTACAACTGCTGCCTGATGCATTCCAAGCGCACCTGCTGTATCACGAATGAAACATGCAACACAGATTGCCATGTTTGCCGGATTTCCAAAATATGCCAGACATGCTGCAACTAATCCACAAAGCACTCCGGCTAATGCCATTTTCTTCTTTGAACCTGCAAAATTCATACTAAACCTCCCATTTCTCACTCCTCGGACAATTCACATACTGCCCGAATCGCAATTTCTACTTCTTCCTTTGTGTTGAAATGAGAAAAACTAAAGCGAACCGCCCCCTGCTTGGCATTGTGTAGGGATTCATGCATCAGTGGAGCGCAGTGTCCTCCCGCTCTTGTAGAAATACCATACGACATCAAAAGTTCATCACTAACCTCTGCCGAATCATAATCATACAAATTAAATGAGACAATCGGGCATCTCTCTCTTTTAGAAAAATCTCCATATATGGCCACTCCCGGGATTTTCTTGATGCCATCGTAAAATTGCCAGGCTCTCTGCAATGCAACCTCTTTAATTACATCCATCCCCTTTTCTTCCACATACTTTAAAGCTGCATTGAGTCCTGCGATCCCATGACCATTCAAAGTTCCTGCCTCCAGTGCTGTCGGCATCTGTTCCGGATGATTGTGATTGTAAGTATCAACCCCACTCCCACCTCGTTTCAGCGGTCTGATCTTTATGCCATTTCTCACATAGATTCCGCCCGTTCCTTGCGGACCATACAAACTCTTATGCCCGGTAAAACAAAGCACATCAATCCCCATCTTCTGTACATCTATTGGAAATACACCTGCTGTTTGAGATGCATCTACAATAAATAACAGCTTGTGCGCTTTCGCAATCTTCCCGATTCGTTCAATATCATTGAGATTTCCCGTAAGATTCGAACCGTGCGTGCAAATAATTGCTTTTGTCTCTTGTCTCACCGCCGCTTCCAGCATATCATATGAAATATTACCATCCTCGTCAGCCGGCAAAATCGTCAATGTTGCTCCCGCCTGCTGCCGCTCATATAATGGTCTGAGAACCGAATTATGTTCCATCACCGTTGTGATCACATGATCTCCGGGATTGATCAGCCCTTGGATCGCAATGTTCAGACTTTCCGTTGCATTGCTTGTAAAGGCAATCTGCTTTGGATTCTCTGCATGAAACATTCTTCCAAGGCGTTCCCTCGTATCATAAATAACTCTCGCTGCATCCAACGACGCCTCCGTACTTCCTCTTCCTGCATTACCAAGATGATTTATTGCCTGTACGATTGCTTCTGCCACTTCTGGTGGCTTAGGCAGTGTGGTTGCTGCATTGTCCATATAAATCGTATGTTTTTCCATTGTTTATCCTCTTGTTTTTCTCTAAAAAATATTATACTACCTAAAATTTTTTCAGTCTAATTGAAACCTATAATAAATGAAAGAACTTATAGATTTTTTCTATAAGTTCTTTCGCATTTTTCGATACTATTTTTTTAGATATATCCACTTTTCGTCTGCTTCCCTCACCGTACCGATTCGCGAAGCTCTCGTTTCCAGACCATGTGCTTCAAATGCATTCATAATATCATCTGCATACTCCGGTGCCACACTAATCAGCAGACCACCTGAAGTCTGCGGGTCATAGAGAAGATCAATATCTGTCTCCGTTGCATCACCTGTATCTACCATATGACCGGAATATTCCCTATTCTTATAGGAACCTGCCGGCACAAGTCCCATCTGTGCAAGCTCCACGGCTCCGTCAATATATGCTACATCATCCACATAAATGTCAAAGCTCACCTCACTTGCCGATGCCATCTCCGCACAATGCCCCAGTAAACCAAAACCGGTTACATCCGTACAGGCTGATATTGGATATTTTTCAATCACTTCTTTTGCCTTTTTATTTAAAGAAGACATCACTTTAATTGCTTCCTGCATCGAACTTTCAAAAGCCATCTCTGCTTTCACTGCTGTGTTTACTACTCCACTTCCGATTGGCTTTGTCAAAATCAATGCATCCCCCGGTCTGCAGCCATAATTTTTAAATATTTTTTTCGGATGCACAAACCCGGAAACACACAATCCATACTTCGGTTCATTATCCTGAACAGAATGTCCTCCTACAAGAACAGCTCCCGCTTCTTTTACCTTGTCTGCACCACCTCTTAATATGTCTGCAAGGATAGACGGATCAAGGCAATTTGGAAATCCAACGACATTCAAAGCAATCTTTGGCTCTCCGCCCATTGCGTAGACATCACTAAGTGAGTTTGCTGCTGCGATCTGTCCAAACGTATATGGATCATCTACTACCGGTGTAAAAAAATCCACCGTCTGTATCATTGCGATTTCATCTGTAATTTTATAAATTGCGGCATCATCCGATGTCTCAATTCCTACCAGGAGATTCTCATCCTGGAATTTTGGCAGCTTGCCCAGAACCTGGGCAAGGGTCTCAGGACCGATTTTAGCCGCTCATCCGGCGGTATTCGTCATATGAGTGAGTCTGATCTCATCTCTCGTTTTCATTCCATTTCCTCCCCTCTGCTTATGGACGAAGAATTTTGTCTGCATTATTCATAGTTTCTACAATACTATACATATTTGTCACAGTTCCAACCTTGAGTTTTTCTTTCAGTCCATAGTAGTCAAGGCAAGTTCCACATGTCATAATCTCAACGCCCTGTGCTTCCAAGGTCTTCAAATCTTCCAACGATTCAGAACCCTCTGCTGTGATTTTTGCACCACCATTATAAAATAAAATTGTCTTTGGAAGTTCTTCTAGCTGTGTCAGTGCAAAAATAAATCCTTTAATTAAAACTTTGCCAAGATCTTCTTTCCCTTCACCCATATGATCTGCTGCAATCACAACAACTGTATTTCTTCTGCTGTCAGGTATACATGTGACCGGCGCAGCTTCTGTATCCTTCGCAACTGCGCCACTAAGCTGAATCGTAACTTTAAATTCTTTTTCAGCTAATTTTTCAGATGTTACTGTTCCCCCTGAACTCTGTGCCATCTTTGTCACATTCTGAACTGCAATCTCATTATCAACCAATACTTCAATTGTCTCTGCACCGGTTACTTTCTGTATTGCTTTTTTTGTTTTTATAACTGGAATCGGGCATGCATCGCCCATTGCATTTACTGTAATCATATCATTTTCTCCCTTCTTTTGGCGGATACGTGTGGGAATCGAACCCACCCAAGACGTTCCACACGCCTCACACTGGTTTTGAAGACCAGGGGACACACCAGCTGCCCAGCCGCACCCAGATTAAAGCAATTCGTTCAACTTAAATATATCGAATGCACTATCTCTTAGTATATACTGTTTTCTGTGAAAATTCTAGTTACTGTTCACAGTAACACATTCTATTCTAATTCACTTTTGAATGTTTCCGCTATTTTCATCATCTTTTTCACAGCCTTTGTGCGAGGATATTCTTTATTATATACGACATACAATTTTCGAACCCTCTTTTTTTCTCCCAGCGGATATGCCAGAACATTCTCCCATTTCAAATCCTCCGCTGCTGCAAGCTTTGAAATGATTGTTACACCAATTCCTTTTTTTACAGATTGTTTTATCACCTCCGTATTTTCCATATTTGCAACTACGTTTAGTTTTCGAATATCAATCCCTTCCCGCTTTAATTGCTTTTCTGCCTCTTTTCTTGTTCCGGAACCTTGCTCCCTCATTATAATTGGAACTCGTTCCAGCCACTCTATCCCGGTTTCTGTCTCCTTTATCTGACGATATTTCTCGTTGTTTGGCATGACAATAATCAATTCATCATCAAAAAACGGAACATATTCACAAGATTTCTTATCTAATATCGTTCCCGTAAATCCAATATCTACCGTACGCTCCGAAACAGCCCTTATCACCCCGGCACTATCCGACTCAACCAATTCAAACTGTTCCTTCGGATACATACTACTATAACGACTTAATATGTCCGGCAAGAGATACTGTGCCGGAATCGTGGAAGCAGCAATCTTAATACAAGAATTAGAAGCTACATCACTGTCAAAAGCCTCATATATCAATTGTTCCAGATTCAACATCTGTCTTGCATATTGATATAACTTTTCGCCTTCATCTGTAAGGCCTACTTCTCTTGTATTTCGCAAAAACAATTTGATATTCAATTCTTTCTCCAATGCGGAAACATGTGCACTGACCGTTGGCTGTGTCAGATACAGCTCTCGCGCTGCTTTTGAGAAGCTGCGCTTTTCTGCCACATTCACAAACGCCTCTAACTGTTTTAAATTCATTTCTGCTTCTTATCCTTTTCCTTTTTTTCTGTCATTGATTCAAATCCTGCAACTGTTCAGCACATTTTGTATACAATCGACAATGTAAGGAATCTTTTCTTCCTCTATTGTCCGCATATCCATAGCCCAGACACCGTTTATCATTCTCCCGATAATCGGTGTCGCCAAAGCTCGCATTCTCTTTTCCATCTCTGATGCCGAACATATTTCCGAACGTATTGCAACTGCTGTACTGGAAATCTTTTCAAGCGGAAGCGCCCCTCCGCCAATCTGCGACTCACAATCTTCTAACACGATCTGAGCAGGAAGCTTGTGCTGTTCTAACTGAGATTTCAACTTTTGTGCACGCTGTTTCACAGTATCTGGCATCTCAGATATCATCTTTAAGACAGGTATCCTCTGCATCGCTCTCTCTTCCGATAAATATTCCTCGAGTGTCATCTCCAATGCAGCTGTAGTAAATTTATCCACGCGCAATGCACGTGTCAGTGGAGCCTTCTTCATCTTATCGATATAACATTTTCTGCCGACTATGATTCCTGCCTGCGGACCGCCCAACAACTTATCACCACTAAAGCAAACAACATCTGCACCGCCGCAGATTGCCTCCTGTATCATCGGCTCATGAGAAATACCATACTTACTTAAATCAACCAATGCTCCACTTCCCAAATCTTCGATTATCGGAATCTCATGCTCTTTCGCAATTGCTTTCAGCTCTGGTACCGCAACAGATTCTGTAAAGCCGACAATCTGATAGTTGCTTGTATGGACCTTTAGAATAGCCTTTGTCTCTTCTGTGATCGCTTCCTCATAATCTGACAGATGTGTTTTATTTGTCGTCCCGACCTCAACTAAAACTGCACCGCTTTGCTCCATCACATCCGGTATGCGGAACTTTCCGCCAATCTCCACCAGTTCTCCTCGCGACACGATCACCTCGCCTGATTTTGCAAGCGTACTCAGACACAAAAGAACTGCTGCCGCATTATTATTTACAACAAGGGCTGCCTCTGCACCTGTCAGACGGCAAAGCAAGGATTCAAAATGTGCATTCCTCTCTCCCCGTTCTCCTCGCTGCAAATCATACTCCAGATTGGAATACTGCGTTGCGATCAAAGCCAGTTTTTCTGCATGTTCTCGATTAAGTGGTGCTCGCCCCAGATTCGTGTGTAAAATAGTACCCGTTCCATTAATAACACTTCGTATATTCGGTGTATACAGCAGTTCCAGACTTTTACTGATACGATCCGGCAACTGCTCAACCGCCTTTAACACGTCTGTCTCATCCACAGATTCTCCAATCAGGATACGAACTCGTTCCAGTTCATCCTGTACAACACGTTTGACACAGGATCTGCCATATCGTTCTTCTAATTTTCGAATCCCGTCCTCTTCTAACAAAACATCTACCTTCGGGATTCTGCGATACAGCTGATTCTTATCCATAATTCTCGAATAACCTCCTTGTGTCTTTTTATTTATCTTATATAGTATCAACTTTTCACATAAAAAGAAAGGACATATGGGAACATCTTACAGAAAATTTCCAAGGTTTCAATATGAACTAGTTCTTTTCTCTCTGTCATGCTATAATAAGTCCACGATAATATTTTAGATTTTATTTCAATAAATTCAGAAAGGATTATATTTATGTGGATTGCAGATAATTGGAAAGATTATGAAGTAATAGATTGTTCAAAAGGTGAAAAACTAGAGAGATGGGGCGACTATATTTTGGTTCGTCCAGACCCACAGGTCATCTGGGACACTCCGAAAAATGATTACGGATGGAAGCACCGCAACGGACATTACCATCGCAGTAAAAAAGGTGGCGGAGAGTGGGAATTCTTTGATCTTCCACAGCAATGGCAGATTCATTACGGTTCTCTGACATTTAACCTGAAGCCATTCAACTTTAAACATACAGGACTTTTCCCTGAACAGGCAGCAAACTGGGACTGGTTCTCTGATATCATTAAAAAAGCAAACCGTCCTGTAAAGGTCTTGAACCTTTTTGCATACACAGGAGGAGCTACACTTGCCGCTGCCGCTGCCGGAGCTCAGGTTACTCATGTTGACGCTTCAAAAGGTATGGTCGGATGGGCTAAAGAGAATGCTGTATCTTCAGGACTTGCCGATGCTCCTATCCGTTGGCTTGTAGACGACTGTGTCAAATTTGTAGAGCGTGAGATCCGCCGTGGCAATACTTACGATGCCATCATTATGGACCCGCCTTCTTATGGACGTGGCCCAAAAGGCGAGATTTGGAAGATTGAAGACATGATTCATCCATTGATCAAGCTTTGTACTAAAATCTTATCAAAGGATGCCATTTTCTTCCTTGTGAATTCATATACAACCGGTCTTGCTCCTGCCGTATTAACTTACATGATTGCAACAGAACTCAAGGCATGGAACGGACACGTAGAATCTCAGGAAATCGGACTCCCGGTTAAAAACACCGGTCTGGTACTTCCTTGCGGAGCATCCGGACGCTGGCAGAGAGATTAAATACTATTTATTCAGGAGATTAACTCATGAGCAAACACTTAGTAATTGCAGAAAAACCTTCAGTAGCGCGGGATATTGCCCGCGTTCTTCACTGTAATAAGAAAACGAATAATTATATTGAAGGAAATGATTATGTTGTAACCTGGGCACTCGGCCATCTTGTCACATTGGCAGACCCGGAAGAATATGGAAAAGAATATCAAACATGGAGTATGGATACTTTGCCGATGCTCCCAAAGCACTGGAAACTGGTAGTCATCAAGCAGACCGGAAAACAGTATCATGCAATCAAGGATCTCATTTACCGAAAAGATATCAGCGACATCATTATCGCCACAGATGCCGGACGTGAAGGTGAACTTGTTGCCCGCTGGATTCTTGAGAAAGCAAACAATAAAAAACCACTAAAGAGACTCTGGATTTCTTCCGTTACAGATAAGGCCATTCTGGATGGATTTGCCCACCTTAAACCAGGAAAAAGCTACGAGCCGCTTTATCATGCAGCTGTCGCACGTGCCGAATCCGACTGGATCGTTGGCATCAATGCCACACGTGCACTGACATGTAAATATAATGCCCAGCTCTCCTGCGGCCGCGTCCAGACACCTACACTCGCCATGATTGCTGCCAGAGAACAGGAGATCCGCTCTTTCAAGCCAAAATCCTACTACGGATTAAAAACCATTGCAGACGGAATCACATTTACATGGACGGATAAAAAGTCGCATTCTCCTCGCACTTTTGACAAGGAAAGATTACAGAAACTCCAATCTTCCGGGAAAAATGATTTCGTGATTACAGATATTCAGAAAAAGGAAAAACATTCTTTCTCACCGGCACTTTATGACCTGACTGCATTACAGCAAGAGGCGAATCAGCGCTATGGTTATTCCGCAAAGCAAACGCTGAATATCATGCAGCGGCTCTACGAGAATCACAAGGTTCTTACTTATCCAAGAACAGATTCCCGTTATCTGACCGAAGATATGGTTGGCACATTAAAAGAGCGTCTGCTCTCCTGCGCTGTCGGACCTTACAAACGCGTTGCTTTAAAGCTCGCAAACAAACCGATCAAGGCAAATAAATCATTTGTAAATAATAAAAAAGTAAGTGACCATCATGCGATTATACCAACTGAACAATTTGTACAGCTGGAAAATATGAGCAACGAAGAGCGTAAAATTTATGATATGGTCGTGCGTCGTTTCCTTGCCGTTCTTTGCCCGGCTTCCGAATACGAAGACACCACCGTCACCGCTTCATACAATAATGAAACATTTCTCGCAAAAGGAACTATTTACAAGACTCCTGGCTGGCGCGAGGTTTACGAAGACAGCAATTATTCTGATGTCGACTGTGATGAAGAGGAACTTCCTATGCAGACTGCCTCGGATTCCTTAATGAAATTAAAATCCGGCATGCAGCTTTGTGTAAAAACATTTACCATTACAGAAGGAAAAACAAAGCCACCGGCATATTTTACAGAAGGTACTTTAATCGCTGCAATGGAAAACCCGGTGAAATATCTCGCAAACCGAGATAAAACAATCGTAAAAACGCTCGGTGAGACCGGTGGACTTGGAACAGTTACAACCAGAGCCGATATCATCGAAAAACTATTTAACAGTTTTCTCATGGAGAAGAAGGGAAATGAAATCCACATCACTTCTAAAGGAAAACAGCTTTTGGAACTTGTACCGGAAGATTTGAAGAAACCTGAGCTTACAGCATCCTGGGAATTACGCCTTCAGGCCATAGCCAAAGGAACGCAGTCTGACAAACAGTTTATGGATGAAATCCAGAACTATACAGAACAATTGATTTCCGAGATCAAATCTGCCGACGGAACCTTCCGTCACGATAATATGACTCGTACAAAATGTCCTGACTGTGGAAAATTTATGCTGGAGGTAAATGGAAAACACGGTAAGATGCTCGTGTGTCAGGATCGTGAATGTGGCCACCGCGAAACCATTTCCCGGCATACAAACGCCCGATGTCCTGTATGCCATAAGAAAATGGATTTAATTGGAAAAGGAGATGGGCAGCGATTTGTCTGTGTATGCGGTCACAAAGAAAAGCTAAGTGCCTTTGAAGAACGCAAAAAGAAAGAGGGAAAAGGTGCCAACAAACGAGATGTAAATCAGTATTTAAAAAAGCAGGCAAAAGAAGCAAAAGAGCCAATCAATAACGCATTTGCGGAAGCATTTGCAAAATTGAAGCTGTGATATTGACTACATTTTATCAATTGTTGACTTTGCCAAATTCAGTCCATATAATCAAATTTAAGAGACATTTTTACAATAACGTCGCGACTACTAAGGGGGCTATACTATGTATGACGTAAATTCAAAACATGCTGATGACTTTATCAATCACGAGGAGATTTTAGACACACTTGCCTATGCAGACGAGAACAAGCACAACGAGGCTCTGATTAACTCTTTGATTGAGAAGGCAAAGCTTAGAAAAGGACTGTCACACCGAGAAGCGTCTGTTCTTCTTGCTTGTGATATTGAAGAAAAAAATCAGGAGATTTATAAACTGGCTGAACAGATCAAGAAAGATTTTTATGGAAATCGTATCGTTATGTTTGCGCCGCTTTATTTATCAAATTATTGTGTCAATGGCTGCACCTACTGTCCATATCATATGAAGAACAAGCATATTGCAAGAAAGAAGCTTACTCAGGATGAGATCCGCAAGGAAGTGATTGCTCTACAGGATATGGGACACAAGCGTCTGGCTTTAGAAGCCGGAGAAGATCCGGTACATAACACAATGGATTATTATCTGGAATGTATTAAGACTATCTATAGCATTAAGCATAAGAATGGTGCTATCCGTCGTGTCAATATCAATATTGCGGCAACAACTGTTGACAATTACCGCTTGTTGAAAGAAGCCGGCATCGGAACTTATATCTTATTCCAGGAAACTTATCATAAAGAGAGCTATCTGGAATTGCATCCGACAGGACCAAAACATGATTATGACTACCACACAGAGGCTATGGATCGTGCTATGGAAGGTGGCATTGACGATGTCGGAATCGGTGTACTCTTTGGCCTGGACAAATATCGTTACGAATTTGCAGGTCTTTTAATGCATGCTGAACACCTTGAAGCAGCATTTGGGGTTGGACCTCATACGATCAGTGTTCCTCGACTCCGTCATGCAGATGATATTGATGCAGATTCTTTTGATAACGGAATTGATGACGATACATTTGCCAAGATCGTTGCCTGCATCCGAATTGCCGTACCTTACACAGGTATGATTATTTCTACAAGAGAAAGTCAGAAAACAAGAGAACGTGTTCTTCATCTCGGTGTCTCTCAGATCAGTGGCGGTTCTAGGACAAGTGTCGGCGGCTATGCTGAGCCGGAGCCGGACGATGCCAAATCAGAACAGTTTGACGTCATCGATACACGTACATTGGACGAAGTTGTCAAATGGCTGATGGAACTTGGTTATATTCCAAGCTTCTGTACTGCATGTTATCGCGAAGGACGTACCGGTGACCGTTTTATGTCACTGTGCAAGAGTGGACAGATTCAGAACTGCTGCCATCCGAATGCATTGATGACATTGAAAGAATATTTAATGGATTACGCAAGTCCTGCCACCAAAGCAATCGGTGATAAACTCATCGAAAGAGAAGTGTTCAATGTACCAAACGAAAAGGCTCGTGCAGTTGTGCGTGAAAATCTCCGATTGATCGAAGAAAATAATCGCCGCGATTTCCGTTTTTAGGAGAATTATTATGAGTTTAAATGCAACACCTTCTTCCAACCGTATCCATATTGGAATTTTTGGCAGACGCAACGCTGGAAAATCCAGCATTATCAATGCAATCACAGGACAGAATCTGGCCATCGTATCAGATATAAAAGGTACTACTACAGATCCTGTCCTCAAGGCTATGGAACTGTTACCTCTCGGTCCTGTGGTTATTATCGATACTCCCGGACTTGATGATATCGGGGAACTCGGAGAACTTCGAATCCAAAAAGCATATCAGATGCTAAACAAAACCGATATCGCTGTTCTTGTTATCGACAGCACTCTCGGTGCCACGGGTGAAGATTTAAATATCCTTACCCGTATTATGGATAAGCACATACCCTATATTGTTGTATGGAATAAGTGTGATATATCCAAAACTGATGTTCCATCCACACTGCCAGATACCATTTCTCCGAAACAATGTATCTCTGTCAGTGCGAAAACAAATACGAATATCCACGAACTAAAAGAATTAATTGCCGCACAGCTTCCTAAAACTATAAATGAGAAACACATCGTTGGTGATTTAATAAAACCTCTGGACACTGTGGTTCTGGTTATCCCGATTGATTCCTCTGCTCCTAAGGGAAGATTAATTCTCCCACAGCAGCAAACCATTCGTGACCTGCTGGAATCCAATGCAATTTCTATCGTAGTAAAAGAAACTGAATTAGAGGACACTCTCAAAAAGTTGCCAGCTCCTCCACAGCTTGTCATCACAGATAGTCAGGCATTCAAAAAAGTAGCTGCAATCGTACCAAAAGATGTGCCTCTCACTTCGTTTTCAATCTTGTTTGCACGATATAAAGGCAATTTAAAAACAGTCGTAAACGGAGCACACACATTAGATTCTCTGCTAGATGAAGACATCCTTCTCATATCAGAAGGATGCACTCATCACAGACAATGCGAAGACATCGGTACGGTCAAACTGCCAAACTGGATTCGAAGCTATACCGGCAAAGATATTCAATTTGAATTCACAAGCGGAACAGAATTTCCGACAGATTTAAGTAAATATCGTATGATCATTCATTGTGGTGGATGTACACTAAATGAAAGAGAAATGAAATACCGGATACAATGTGCCGAAGATCAGAATATTCCTATTACCAATTACGGAACAGCAATTGCACATATGAATGGGATATTAGAGCGAAGTATTGAAGTTTTTTGAAGAAGATAGTGCCGGTTGGGGACGGGGTTGAGGCCATTGGGGACCGGCTTTTTTTGCTCGCAAAAAAGCCAGAAAACTCCGTCCCTATTTGGTCTCAGTAATCAATATATCCATCAATTGGTCTTGTATACATGCTATCATCTGTCACAAGCTTGAATCTGTCATCTGCATATTTATCACTCCACCCATTTGTAGCTTTATATATTTTATCTTTCTCCGTATCATAAATTCTCTCAAAACCAAGCGTTGCATCGCTCTGCTTCTGACGAATAATATCATCGCTTGTATTTCTTGTTTCCCACGAAGACATAATCATATCAGATGTATCACTCAATGTCTGACTCAGCTGTCTGGAATTCGCCACTGTCTCATTGCTCTGTGCAATCGCATTACTGACAAAAGCATCTGTAAAGTCGATACTAGCAAGGCACTGACACAAAATACTTTTCCAGTCAATAAAACTGTTTTCTTCTGCAGTGACTGCCATGATATTGTACGCCATATAATAACCTGTATCAAATCCAAACATCCACGATGCATCCTGCAGATTTCCTGAAAAATCTACAACATCCGCCGTAAACATTCCTTCTCCTCTTCTTCCGCTTTCATCCGTGAAACTTGCACGTAGCAATGCAGGATTAATTGCAATAGATTTCATATCCGAATTACTTTCAAACGCCTCCATCACAGTAAAATCATGGAACCTTGGAAATGTATATCCATAATAAGATGGTTCATCTTTCTCCGCAAACGATGCATAGCTTGAGAAAATCTGATAGAAATTTTCTGTGGACGGATTCTCCAACGCCGGTGCGTCTGCCATAATATAATAGTTTCCGCCATACATTTGCTGGGATTGTTCATAATAACTTCTGCTATTCGGATCATGCATCAGTGGCATTGCTTTTAAAAGTACAAATACTTGATTGACCGGGTTCTGTGGATCGTATGCACAAAGACTAAAGGCCATCCCATCACCTCCGGAATTTACCACCCAGCCTGTTGGAAGTTTCATACTGAATTCTGAAGTCTGATGATCTTCCAATACGACCTGTTCTGCCGCTGTAGGAATAACTTTAATTTTCTCTTGCTGCGATTCTTCTTTCTTCTGATAATCTTCCATCTGACCTTTTACCTCTCCTTGCGCGTTCTCACTTGACGAGATTTCTTTTGCAATTTTCCATAGTTCCTCATTGCCTTGAACATAATAAGCATCATTTCCAATTACCAGATGGTGCTGATTGAACGCAAATGTAAATGCCTGCGCTGTTCGCAGAGTAAAAATAAAAATATAATCATAATCAGATGCTCTCTCTTCTGTCTTTTCCAATACCTCCACTTTACAAAGTGCCTGAAATAGTTTGTTGATCTGCTTTTTGTCTTCCTGAATAAATTTTTCCGACACCTCATGGTTCTTCTGATAAATCATTGTTACAATTTCTGATGTATCAAAGGACTCTGCAAAGTTCTGGACTTCCAGATCATAGCATGAAAAAATCTCTTTTCCCGCTGATTTTGTTTTTTCACTTCCACAAGCACATACAGAAACTACCATAATTGCTGCTAAACTCAATGCAATAAACTTTTTCATTTTGCTCGTCCTCTCTCTTTCATGATTGGGCCAACAACGTATTTTTCACACGATCTTATCTCAGCCTCTTTACCTTATAAATATCTACAATCATTAATTAAATGTATATAAGGGAAGTCCGCCAAAACAAAAAAGAAACAAATTTCTTTCCTTCGAAGTTAAATAGGGACGGAGTTTTCTGGCTTTTTTGCGAGCAAAAAAGCCAGAAAAAACCCGCCCGAATTGTGAGTAAATATTTACACCAGACGCAAATTGAAAGACCGTCCACAACCGAAGGACCGCAGGTTCTTTCGAATTTAAATCTTTCCATCTAACCACAGCTAATGCACTTCCTTCAAAAGTTGTTACTGTATCTGAAAAATAATCTTCTTCGCTTGAAGGATTTGCTGTACCAAATCCCTCTAACACACCATTTCCCGTAACCTTAGCATGAATAATTCTCCTCTGTGTTTCTTGTGGGTTACAAATACCATGTTCATCTTCTAACCACACTTTTACGTATGCTACATCACGTTCATTCTCGGTAACACGACAAGCCTTTAGCCTTTTTACCGAATCAGCAGTGACAAGTTCATACTTTCCTATCACTTTTCCTGACTCATATGCTACTGCCTTTAAAGTCCCTGATTCATATGCCACTTCATATGTTGCTGTGTAATGAGATTTTTTTCCAGCCGACTTCCTGCCAAGAGATTTACCATTTAAAAACAATTCTACTTCATCTCCTGATGAATATACATCAACACTGGCCTTTTCTCCTTCATACCCTTTCCAAGTCCAGCTACTGATATTATCTTTAAACATCCATGCGGTTTTGCTTGCTGTCTGTCCCCTATGCTCCATACGTTCTACCGCAATGTATGGCTGATTTGTCAATCCATATACAATCTCCCTGAAATAACTGATTGGTCTGCGATTTCCAATTAAATCTATATCTCCGATATACCCCAGTCTTTCCGGATAGATACTTGTAAAATTCTCTTTTCCATCATAATGGAAAATTCCTACTCCTGCTTCGCCGATATAGTCATAACCTGTCCAGGTAAAATCGCCAATAACATGTGGATATTTTGTAACTTTCTCCCACAGATTTTCAATATCCGCTGGATATGTTTCTGTCCCAAGCACCGTTTTTCCCGGATGCAGCTCATGCTCAAGTTCATATCTTCCACTCAAATAATTAAGTCCGGTGATATCACAGCTCTGAGCACATTCTTCCAGGGCTTCTGTAACAAGCGAATGCTTTGCAAAAAACTCGCCCTTTTCTCCAGACATAAGACTCATGAAACTATTGAGAGCATTACTTCCCCCACCACTTCCATTGCCTTGTGTGTCCATTCCAAACTTTTCAATAACTTCCTTCATAATAACCTTGAGTCGTTTTCCAGCACAATTCAATCCATTTAAAGCATTTGTAGTGAATCTTGTGGCATCTAGTTCATGAAACCTATTACACAAAGAACGATTAATCCATGAACCCTGCTTTGTTCCTGCTTCCTGTATCTCATTTCCTACAGAATAGATAACTACCGATGGATGATTATAATCCTTATCTACCATGTGGTGAATCCATTTTGGTGCTTCCTCTTTGAAAATATCTGAAAAATCATAGGTGTTTTTACCTCGATTCCACATATCGGTCAACTCATCCATCACAAGCATTCCTAAATGATCGCAAGCATCGAGCATTGCTCTGCTCATAGGATGATGCGAACTTCTTATCGCATTGAACCCTGCCTCTTTTAGTCTTTTACACCGGTACCATTCCGCTTCTGGGAATGTCTCTGCTCCTATCACACCATTATCATGATGAATGCAGGTACCTCTTAAATTCACTGTTTCCCCATTGATCTGAAACCCATTTACCGGATCAAGTGCAAGCGTCCTAATGCCGAAATCCACTGTATATTCATCACACATTTCGTCTCCTATATATGTTTTGACACAGCACTGATATAAATTCGGATGATCTGTACTCCATTTTTTCGGACATTTCACAGGAAGGTGTACTCTTACAGTTTCTGTTCTTTCAGAATAAAATACAATATTCTGTTTTTCTGTTGCAACTGTTTTTCCCTCAAATATCAATTCAACATAGCATTTTGCTTCCATGCCGCATTCTTTCGTATTCTTTAATTTGGCACAAACTTCCACAACTGCTACATCATCATTTACAGATAACGTAGTTATTTTCATCTCATCATGTGGAATATAGACACCTTTCCCTGTCCATAAATTCACATCACGATAAATTCCAGAACCCGTATACCATCTGCTATTTGGCTGATTACTGTTATCTACATCAATTTTTATTAAATTTTCCTGTCCATAACAAATCCACGGCTTTAAATCTACAGGAAAACCCATATATCCATTTTTGTTTACAGTTGCAAGAGCCCCATTTATCCAGATTCTTGCTGTTCCGTAAATTCCTTCAAACTCTAACACCACATCCTGGTTTTTCCATTCTTCTGGTGCTAAAAATGCTTTTTCATAAGTATAAACTCCCCCAGGATAAAAGCCGCTCTGGGCACCTGCCGGACACTCTTTATCCCTTTTTTCCCGAATCATAGCATCATATGGGAGTGTAACAATTATTTTATTGTCATCACCATAAAAAGCCTTTAATCTATCATCCTGACCTACTTTTTCAAATGTCCAGCAATCATTAAATTTCTGACACTGCATACTTTGTTCCTCTTTCTATTTTAATTATTCGCTTCTCTTTTCATATCGATTCTCTTATTTTCTTTTTCTACTGTCATAAGTCCTAAAAGAACAGTGATTACAACTCCAAGGATTACAGGAATTGTAATATACATGCTAAATATCATATTAATTGCCCCACTCGTCTGAGTTGCTGCTGTTCCAACATAGCCGGAAGCATTTAACAGCCAGCCCACTGCTGCTGTTCCGATACCACCACCTACTTTTACTCCAAGTGATGAGCAGCTAAACATCATACCATCAATATGTACACCTTTTGTACGATATGTGTATCCACTGATTTCTGCAATCAATGCATTTAATGTACCTGACATTGTTCCTGCAAAAGTTCCTTTTAAGAACATAAATAGAAGCATCATTGGCAAATTCTTCTGCATTGCAAAGAAGATTAAGAAAATACCTAAAATATCACTAATGACATATCCCCAGAAGTTAACTTTCTGCATACTTCCGGTCTTCTTTACTAATATAGGTGTAAAAATCAATGCAATAATAACTGGGAACATCTTCATCATTGAGAATAAACCAAGTAATGAGCCATCACCAAGTACTTGTTTCATAAAGTAAACAGCTGAACCCGTTGTCAGGTTACTCATAAAATAATATACAATATAAATGGCTACTATTAAAATATAATATTTATTGCTAAAAAGAAGTTTTAAAGATTCTCCAAAACTAATCTTATCATCTTGTGTCTTTGACTCTGCTTCAACTACAATATTTTCATCCTCTGGTAATTCTTTTACACAAAGACAACTAATGGTATTTACTACAAGACCGATTGTTCCACAAATAATCGCAACCATTCTCCATCCGGCAGCTCCACCACCAAATGCCTCTACTCCATTTGTTACTGCAAATCCCATTACAATATTTGTTGCAACAGCAAACATAAAACGAATGGACCCGAGCTGAACACGCTCATTCTTATTTCTAGTGATGAGTGCTGATAATGCTGAATATGCAATTCCATTTGCTGTATAGAATATAGCATTCAATGCTGTATAAAAAGCAAAGAAATAGGCATATTGTGCTGTTGTTCCAAGCCCACCCGGAATAGAGAACAGCAATACCAAGCATAATGATACACCGATTTGAGCGTATAACATCCACGGTCTTGCTTTTCCTAGTTTCGATTTCGTACGGTCGATTAAATTACCAAATATAACATCTGAAATTCCATCTAAGAATTTAGACACTAACATCAATGTTCCGATGATTCCTGTATTTAATCCCATTGTATCTGACAAATACAAAAGCACAAAGCTGGATACTAATCCATAACTTGTGTTTGAAGCTAAATCGCCTGCTCCATAGGCTATTTTCTGATACCATTTCAAGTATTTCTTTTCTGTTTCACGCATTACTTTGTAACCTCCTTATTCCTCGGCACAATTATTTTTTATTTCATAAACGCTTATGTTTTTTATAATATTACTTTAATAAATTATGTCTTATAATACTACAACATATATGATAGAATATATTTAAATTCTTATCATATTCGTGAATGAAACGGAGGACTTGTTGAAATGGCTTCATCCTATACAGTTAATAATATTATCGAACAGGATAATTTAAATAGTGGTATTAACTCCTATATCAAGATACTGACACCTATTCAGTTCACTCTCGAAACATGCTGTCAGTCAGATGATAATGCTTATCTCAATTTCTTGATGACATCACCACGTGAAAATACTTTTTATCATTTTCAAACAAAAAAAGAAATACACCAATTTAATATCCGAGCTCCACATATCCACGACTTCTATGAATTATTAATTGTTTTAGACGGAGAAATCCACCAGCAGATAGAACAATCTGATCTTGTGTTTCATAGTGGGAATTGTTGCTTAATGAACCATAATATCGTCCATAAGGAGGTCTTTTCTTCAGACGCAACACTCTTATTTATAGGTATGTCAAAAGAACTTGTAAAACAACTGTCTGATGATGAACAAAAAGTATATTTTCCAGATATCGAAAAACCAGGGATAAATCCTATATTAAAGTTTCTTACAGACAATCTAGATAATCCTGACACAAAAGAATATTTAGATTTTCTTCCCGCACTTAATAATAAAGACTGGTACCACACTCTTCACGCAATTACTGACAATATTTTACGTGCAATTATGTTTCCAAAACTTGGTTCCACTTATATTATAAAGGGTATGCTTTTAGAATTGTTTGACTATCTGGCAGATTCTACACATTTTCACTTTACACCGGTTCACGTAGAAGCTGACAATGATTTTATATTATTTTCTCATATTTGCCATTTATTAGAAGATACAGATGGAAGAATCTCTCGTTCCGAATTGGAACAGATATTAAACTATAGTGGCAATTATCTGAATACGATTGTAAAAAAATATACCCACAAATGTCTGTTTGATTATGGTCAAACTTTCTGTATGAAAAAAGCTGCTACATTACTAAAAGAAACGTCTTTCTCTATTTCAGAAATTATGGAAGAATTGCATTTTACTAATACAACTCATTTTTATAAATGTTTCAAAGAACACTATCATATGACTCCTAATCAATTTAGGGTTGCTAACAGAGCCAAATAGGGACGGGTGCCAGTTGGGGACGGGGTTGATGGCTCTTTTGGGTGCCGGTTGGGGACGGGGTTGATGGCTCTTTGGGAGGCCGGTGGTTCTGCCGCACAAGAATGCTCTCCTCCGTTCACTCTCAAAGATATCAACTTCATTACTCATTTTCATTCACACCCATACTACAGAGCATCCATAAATGCATGCAACATTATCATAATTAATAGATTATCCATTTTTTTATACAAAAAAATAACTGGGTGATTTATAATTATATAACTGCTCAAAAGACCAATACTAGCAATAATACCATTCCATCCTATTCCATTTTGTACCCATATTAACAAAGAATGCATTATTCCCCATACGATCCCGCTAATAATTATTGCTCGTTCTTCACCTATATTTTTTAATTGATTATACACAATACCTCTGCTTATAATTTCTTCTGGTATCGCAATTACTATTAAATAATAAAATAACTTATAATAACTAAGCGGATTTTTCACACCCTTCATAAGAATTTGAATTATCAAAGCAAGTATTAAAATTACGATAACCTTCCAATTCTTTAAATTTATATTCAAACTTTTGAAACTGTCTGTTCTACATATTAGTTTGTGTAATCCGAGTACTGCTATTAGTGGAAGTAATAATGCTATATCCATATATATTTTTGCAAAATGTTTTTTTCATTTACATCAACCATTCTGATCATTCTTCCAGTATTGCTTATTTTCAATAAAATAAGTAATAACATTATGCAATATAAACAGACTACTCCTGCAATAGATATATTAGTTTTCTTTTTATTCATTAATTTCTCCTAAGCCATGTTGTAACTTTTGGTGGGGACCGGTTGGGGACGGAGTTTAGTGGCTTTTTTGCATAGCAAAAAGCCACTAAACTCCGTCCCCAACTGGTCCACTAAACCCCGTCCCCAACTGGCACCCCTATCTCGTCAAATCTGATTTTCCAAAAGCCAATCTATTACATTAATTACTTTTATACCATCATAATTTCCAAGCGAAAAATGATCCAGTGTTAAAACAATTTTTTCATAATTGTCTTTAATTTCCTTTAATGGTCTCATTTCTCTTTCAAAAGTTTCTTCTGCTGTCATATCTGCCGTCACCTGATAATAAACGATTACCCCTTGTTTTTGAGCAACAAAATCTACTTCTGTAGAGCCATATTTACCTATATTCACCTTATTCCCACGGCGCAATAATTCAAAAAACACAATATTTTCAATGGAAAATCCAAGATCATAACGCTTTCTTGGCAAAATGTGATTGCGAAGCCCCAAATCAACCATATACAACTTCTTATTAACTTTTAACAACTGTTTTCCTACTATATCAAATCTATCTACTGAATAAAATATAAATGATTCTGTCAACGCATCTACATAATCACTCACCGTATTCGCAGATACTTTTCTACCTGATGAAATCAAATAATTTGTAATACTTTTTATAGAGATTGGGCTTCCGATCACACTTGCCAGATATCGCGCAATTGTCTTCAACAATGTAATGTCTGTGATTTTTCGCTTGCCGCAATTCATCTCTTTTCTTGCCTGACGATCTTCAATATCTCTTACAATCACCGTATTATAAATACCTTCCAAATAGATCTCCACTTTTTCATCTGTTCTGTCCATCACTGCAATGTAGGGAAATCCACCTGTTTTCATATATTCTGAAAATGCCTGTTCTTTTGGAATTCCTGTAATTTCAACATATTCTTTAAAGGAGAGCGGTAACATAGAAATTTCAACATACCTTCCTGTTAATAGTGTAGCCAAATCCCCTGAAAGCATATATGCATTAGAACCTGTAATATAAATATCAATATTTTCTTTTACATGAAGACTATCTACCACTTTTTCAAAAAACATTCTTATTCCTGAGTTTATTTTTTATTTTCAAAAAAAGATTCCCGTTTGGGAATCTTTTTTCATATCATCTCTCGCTAGACCAGTGGTGACGGGAATTAAAAGGTGCCGGTTGGGGACGGAGTTTAGTGGCTTTTTTGGCAAGCCAAAAAGCCACTAAACTCCGTCCCCAACTGCCACCATTATTTTACATCGGTCTTAAACACGCCGATTCTTATTCCACTTATATACTACTATTATAAGCAGTGCACTCAAAATTAATGAGATTAGCGAAATAAAGGACTGATCGTCTCCTGATTTTGGGACACTTGCTGTATTTTTCACTGGTGTCTCATCTTTCGCCTTATGTTGGATTGTAAAACTTAATGTCGGCGATTTATTCCCATCTTTTCTTTTAATTGCAGTCTTAACTAAAAAATCTTCTGAGCCATTCTGCATTACATAATTCTCTATGGTATAAACCTGCCCATCATAATCCTTATCATCTTTCTCAACAACCTGTTTCAGCTGATATCGATAAGTAGCTGCCTCCTCATAAGAAAAAACCAATTCCTTACTTTCATTACCTTTAAGGCTAAATTTCAACCTGTCTCCATTGCTTCCTTCCGGCATTGGATTGCCAGAATCTAAACTTGTCAACTCATATTGAAACTCATCTGTAGTCCCGTTTGTTTTCCCTTTTACAGTCTGTTCCACCGTCAGAGCAGCTTCTTTATTTTTCCCCGCTGCATATACCTGATTTGGAATGACCACACATACCATCATCAAAAAAGCAAGGCATACCAGCTTTATTCTCTGTTTATATCTTTCACTTTTCACATACATACCTCTGTCAGTTTTCCAGTTTTCTACTGTTATTTTTTGTTTTCTTTCTCTTTCCGCTCCTCTCCACTGCCATCAGTAACAAAATACTGAACAACAGCAGAATCAGAACACCTAATCGCTTCATACTAGTTTTCCAGAAAATCCCCCAGTCGATTCGGTCAATCTGACTGTTCCTTTTCAAAGTTTTCTTATACGTATCTTTATACGTTTGTTTTGAAAGCTTTCCTATCAGAATATGCCTTCCGTTCGTGATATTTTCCGTACACGTAGACATCACTACCAGCCGGTCCTCTGTGGAAAGACTGATTTGACGATACCACAAAGCAGTATCTTCTATCTCTTGCAAATACTGTTCTTTCCGGGAAACTTCCTGCACCGGTGTTACATAAAGACCTGTATTATAAGCATCCAACTCCAAGAATGCAAATAACTCCAGTCCATAATCTTTTCCACTGGCAAAAACATTTCCATACAAATGACTGTCCGCAAAAGACGGATCCAGATATCGGTCAAAATCCCCGAACATCGCTCCGCCATCCATATGGTGACCATAAATAATGGTATTAAAATCTGAAAAATCCTTCTGATTCATATAATCCATGAAGATTGAGCCAGACAAGCTATATTCTCCACGCGGATTCCTCATTAAATATGTGCTGTTATCCTTCGACTGTACTACCGGATAATCCACATGTGTTCCATAAATCGTAATCCAGCCACATACATCACTGTTCTGCGCCTTCAATTCATCAAAATCCCCATAGTCTTCTTCCGTTGGACGATAGATTTCATAATGTTCCGGCATGGCATTTTCTTCCAACATGTAGCTGTCTCCAATGCCATAGGTTCCATAACAAAAAAGAATAACTAAAATAATCATCAAAATCCAATTCAATAACTCGTTACAAATATCCAGTATACGAAACGCCTTGTCAGTTTCTGCGTTCTGTCTCTTCATTTTGATGTTATTTCCGTCCTTTCCTTCTTCGTCTGCAAATCCACTGATCTGCGAAACAGATTAATATCAATAGGAGCAGTAATAAGAACAACGTAGCCTTCCATCCAGGCATAAAATCTCTCCATCCGCCTCGTCGGTCTACCGCTTCATGCCCCGTATGTTCTTGATCTTTGGCACTGTATGTATCTTTGTATGTCTGGTCTGTAATTCTTGCTACAAGAATATCTCTTCCGTTAGTTGACTCTGATGAACAAGTAGATAATAGAAGAATTCTATCATCTGCTTCTAACGTAATGTCATTCATATAAACCGCATGATTTCGAATCACTTCCAAATAAGGGATAGTGTCATTTCTTGTTACATTTATATTAAAAACAGAACTGTCATAAGCATCCGCTTCTATTAATGCAATGATTTCCAATCCAAAATTACGATTTTGAACAAATAGATTACCATACGGGTGTGCTTCGTAAAAGGCTTGTTCTTTAAATTCCTTGATACTTCCGAACATGACATTTGGAACCATATTATGTCCATAGAGAATAGTATTAAAATCCTGAAAATCCGGATTACTTTCGGAATCCATAAAAATTGCACCGGTCAGGGAATATTCACCTTCTGCATTCTTGTTAACATATTCCCAATTATCTTTTCCCTGTACAACCGGATAATCAATCGGGGTATCATACACTGTGATCCAGGCAATCACATCCGAATTCATCGACTGTAATTCCTGGAATCCCAGCGTATCTTCTTGAGGTTTATAAATCGCATATTGTTCTGACGTTGCTTCCTCTGCCAGATTCTGCGAATCCCATAATGCATAGCATCCATATACCAGACCCAGAAGCAAAAGCAGAAGTAAACCATAATCCAGTATTCCATTCATTCCTCTTATTACTCTGCAAATACCTCTGTGTCTGCACATGCTAAATCATTCCTCTGTCTATATTCGTTACCCTTATCTTCTGTTCATTCTCTTCTTGCTGTTCATTGCTACGATACCTGCAAATGCAACAACTGCGATAGCAATCATGATAATGAATGGGAAATTATTTACGATGATACCTGTTACTGCGATATCTTTGTAAATGTTTTTGTAATCAACCTTGTTTTCTTTCTGTCCAAGAGTTTTGTCTGCAACCTTAAGATTCTTACCTACTGCTGCTGATAATTTCTGAGTATCTTTTACTCCATTGAATGTCGTTTCTGCTGTTGCTGTCCAGTTTGCTACACCTTTCTGATCAACTGTTACTTTAGATCCAGCATAGCAGCTCTTAATCATCATGCTCTTAGTATCTGGCAATGTAAATGTTACCTCTGTTCCATAAGTTCCAGTTTTTTGTGTTCCATCTACATAATAAACATATGTATTATCAGCTGTTGTAATTCCTGATGGCTTTGTTACTGTCATAGTATATTCGAAGCTTCCAGTTTGAGTTCCTTTGCTCTCAGTATTATTCGTTACTTTGAATGCGTAAGATTTTGGATCATTCGGATCTGGTTTAATCGGATCTGTTGGATCTACGCTACCAGCTTTTGCAACATATTCATTCACGAATTTAAGACCACTGAAGTTACTTGCTGTACCACCTGTTGTTGTTCCTGGCTTACCATCTACTTTTGCATCGTTACCAGTATCTGTTCCTGCATCATTCTTAGTATTAATAATTGAAAGACCTTTAATGTATAATTTACCATCTGTATGCTGTGCTACGAAAATATTAAGTTTGTATTCAGCATCTGACCCTGTAAATACATCATTAGTTTTTGCCTTTGTTACAGTACTAGTTGACGTTACTTTATAAACATATTCACCAGTTGTCATTTTTGTACTAGTATCCATTGCTGCTTTGAAACTTGCAAGAAAGTTATCGCTCTGTTTTCTTAACACTTTGATGTCTTTAGCAGTAGTATCTTTAATCTTATCTTCTCCTGCATTGAATTTAACATTTGCAACTGAAATAGCCGGCATATCGTTCGTACTCATTCCTGAAGGTGCAGCAGTTTTAGTAAAGGTAAAGCTGACATCGTTCGCTGGAGTTACTACATCATTTCCCATCTTGTACTCTACAGTAATTGCTGCTTCAGGAGTCTCTGTTGGTCCCCATTCAGCAGGAATATCTGCTGCGTTTACATTTGCTACATTTCCGAGACACATTGTTCCGACTAATACTGCGGATGCAAAGAGTCTGCTCATTTTTTGTAAGGATTTTTTCTTCATCTTTCTTTCTCCTTTTCCTTAGTATATTTTTTTATTTAACACCCTCCGCCATTATGCGGAGAAATATTAACAAGTTCTTGCGGCTTATCAAAAGCCTCTTCTTCGTACTATCGTCATAACTTTTCCCTTCGTGTCTTTCACATCTACTGCTCCGTACACTCGACTGTCTGACGCATTCTCACGGCTGTCTCCCAGGACGAAAATCTGCCCTTCCTGTAGTTTGATTGGGAAGTCCACTCCCGTATCATACCGCTGTGTCTTTTCATAAATCTGATGTTCTTGTTGCGGTGCTCCGTTAATTGTAAGACCGTCCTCTGTAATATCCACCACATCTCCTGCAGTAGCAATCACTCTCCGGACCTGTTCTTTTCCTTGATAGTTTAAAACAACCAGATCCGAAGCTACATAACTATTCCTTAACCGATAATAGAAGACCAAATCACCATCTTTCACTGCCGGAAGCATGGCGTTGTCCGCATAACGGAACACACCGAAGATAAATGTGAAGATAACCACAATGGCAGTTGCAATTGCTACAATCTTCAACAGAAGGTACAAAATCTCACGGAAAATCCCTCCTGCCACTGATTCCTCAGAAATTACTTTTTCCTCTGCAGTGTCCATCTAGGATCTCCTCCTCCCTCTCACTCGTAAGACAGAAACTCCTGTGATTAGCAGAACTCCCATCAGACCTACAAGTAACAGACTGTTATCTGTATTTCCTCCATCAACACCTGTAACTACGATATTCTTCGTATTGGTAAAAACAAAATTGGTACTGATCTCATCTACAGCTACATTCTCTACACTTGAAATGACTTTTGCATCTTTTTGAATCTCGCAATTTGTTCCGTTGCTGTCTTGAATGATGCTCTTAATCGTATATTGGTTATCCCCAGGTATCAGTTCTAAACTCTGTCCTGCTTTCAGCTTAAATGTAATCTCCTGATTCGCATCTACTGTCAGAGATGTAATATTTGGTGCATTTACTGCCGGTGATACATAACTTCCTTTACACGGAATCACTTTTCCTTTTGGATAACTTGTCTTAACCTTATAAGTAAATTCTTGATTATTCCAGATACCATCTCCTTTTATCATCTGTTTAATTATTACACCTGGTTTCTCATAATCTGCATTTAAGATTACCGATTTTGTCATCTGTGCTGTTTTCAGATCTACTTTTTTCTTGTTCGTATCTGTGCTATCTGACCACTGCGTAAATTTCTGGCTTGTATTATCATTATAGAAGCCTGGATCAGATGGAATCTGACTTGACGAAAGTTTCTGTCCCTTTGCAACCAGTTCTCTCTTTAGTCTCGTTTTATCTTTAAAAATTGCTTTCTTGTACTGTGCATTTCCTGATGCATCAAATCCAACCAGTACATACTGCTGTGCTGTCGTATTACCATAATAGTCCTGAGCATATACATAGAGCATCTCTCCATTATTCATTGACTCCACAGCCGTATAAGTTCCATCAGCTGCTTTTGTAGGAGTTTTGTAAGTATCTGAAAATTTTCCAGTTTTGTTGTTACGTACAAGTGAAACCTCCGTTCCCTTATATTTTGTTGCATTTGCAACATATGTAAAGTTCTCCTGCGACTCGTTTGTCAAATCGGACGTACCATTTGCTGCATCAATCATTTCATCCTTGACTTGAAGCTTTGAAATTTTAAACTCCGTGTCATTATCATTCTCTTTTGATTTCGTGATAGTTCCTGTATTCTCTATTCTAGGTCCCTTAGTATCTAGCAGATATTTTGTCCACTTTCCTGTAAGATCGCGCACATAAATGAAATAATTCTTATTCTGATCGAACTTATAAGTATTAAGCATCTTAAATGCCCATACCGGTTTTTCTGAAGTTGCCGTCACTGTTTTACCTTCAATATCTGTAACACTTCCACTGGTAAGTTTCCTGCAACTGCACAAACTTTCCAATCTCTCAGATTCCGATGCATTATAACGGAATTTGAATCCTCTGTCTGCCTTTGGTGCATCATAGGTGCTGAGATATACCTGTGCATATGTACATCCTGGGAATTCTGCTCTCTCCGATGTTGAGAATGAACTTCCCTGTGTGTCAATTCCATCTCCATAAAGATCTCTGATATAAACTGTCAGTTTTCTTCCATAGTTATCTCCTTGGTCTTTTGTCCATTCACCTTCCATCTTTTGCTGGTAGATTACCGGCTGGCTGGAATCATTGCTATTAACAAATGCAAGTGAGCGATTCGTTGCATTCACACTGATTTCCCCTGTGTAATTTTGGTTATATTGTTTATTCTCCTCTGTTGTGTACACTGTCCAGTAAGGGGATTCCTTGTTCTGACTTACAGATACGTAATCATAATAACCTGGCAGCTGAATCGTAACACTCTGTCCATGGGAAAGCTCAATTGTAAATTCTCCATTATAATCTCCCGTTTTCGTTCCATTAGCCGGTGCCGTAACCCCTGATATTCCTGCTATCGTTCCACCTGTATATGGAAAGTCCTGCCCATTATATCGATTACCTGGATCTGGTTGCGCATAAATGGTATAAGTAAATTTTTTGTTCTTATCTGCAACACTTCCTGTAACCTGGTTACTAATCGTTAAGGTCGGATATGTCCACTGTGGATAATAATAAGTAGTTTCATCACTTACAGTCACACTTGTTAGTGAAACTTGAGATTTCCCACTGTTCTTAGAGTTATACCAGTAGCGGAACGTCTGATTTCCAAGTAGCGGACTTGATGGCACCTGTGCACTCTTCAAAGCACTTCCTACCAGTCCCAGTGTAGATGAAGTAGTAAGTCCATTGCTAAACTTTCCAGTTGAGGTAGCCCCACCGCTCTGTGCATCAAAAACAATTGGTACATAAGTATATCTTGAGATATTTCCATAACCATCCTTTACAAACACATATAATTTTTCCGTTACTGATACAGATACATTACTGAGTGTACACGCCCCACTACTTGTATTGAGACTTGCCGTACTATAACTAACTCCGGATTCCCATGGATTCTTTCCTGTTTTGTTATATCGTACTGTATCTAGCTTTTTACTATTCTGAATATACTGCGTTGCATTCGCTTTGTAACTTACATCTGTAATATCTGATGTTCCATATGTTGCAGTTTGTGTTGGATCTGTAAATGTCAGCCCCGTAAATGTATAACGGTAAGTTGTATCTGATACTTTCGTTGATGTAATATTTGTGTAAGTACTTGTCGGGCCTTTCGTATCCAGAAGGAATTTACTCCAGTTTCCGGCAATATCTCTCGCGTAAATAAAATAATTTGTGTTTGCCTGATAAGTACGTGTATCCAATATCAAATGCAATACCGGTGATTCTGTTGTAGCTGTCACTGACGTTCCATTGATATCTATAAACGCCCCACTGTTCATCCAACCATAAGAAGATACATTTGCTGACTTCAACTGAATATCTGTACTGGAATTATATGTATATCCATAAACTCCATCCTTTAACTGAACATCCTGCGTACTTAAATACACCTGAACACCAGTTGGATATGCACCATCCGATGCATCATTAATGCTATTGCCATTCGCGTCAATTCCGTCACGATATAAATCCTTCAGATAAATCTCCAATTGTCCTATCTGATTTCCACTCAGAGACATAGACATATTCGTTGTCTTCGCCTGATATACCAACGGCGCATATGTATCTGCACGAAGTACGATTTGGTTACTGTTTTGAGAACCTATTGTCAAATAATATTGTTTGTCTGCAATCCAGTTATACTGCTCCAGCTTCGCATTATTCGAAGAATTAAACTGAATCAACGGATATTCCACAGTCCCCTTATGTCTTGGAGCAAGCGTTGTTGATATGCGAAGCTTACTATAGCTTGGTACAGTCAGCGCATTTTTAATAATCAGTGGTCTTTCTGGTCCGGAAGTACCACTTTCATAATCATATGTGACAGACACCTCCGTATTTGTACTATCTGTTTTAAGACTGTTGATTGTTCGATACGTTGCTCCAAAACCCAGATTATCTAACATCAATTTTCCCGAATTCTTGAGCGAGACATTCGCTGCTCTCGAACTGTTTCCAAATCCACCTGTCACTGAATTGGACGCATCTCCAAGATGAAGTTCTCCTCCATTAATCTCTATCTGGTCAAAGTAATCCAGATTAACGCTTGTAGATTCTTTCGGCCTTACTTTTGCAGTCACATACAAACTAGACGATTCTGCTGGTGCATTGTCTGCTCCTTTACAATCCCCTAATAAAACAACTTCATGATTTGAAGAATCCTTGTTAAGGTAAACCTTTGCTGTATGCCCACTTGAAACAGTTGGGTTAGTGAACATCAGCTGTGTGTTCTCTGCTGTCAGTCTATAATCTCCCTCAACTTCTATGGTTTTAAAAGTCGGATAAACCTTTGCAACACAATCCTTCAAATTAATTTCCAGATCTTTAACACTATAGTATGCCGGATCAATTATTATAGTACCAGTGTGGCCTGTACAGGACTCCACATTAATCGTTGTATTTCCTAATCCATCGTGTCTCCTTGAAGCATAGATTTTATTTACATTCACACAATTTTTTAATGTAAGCGTAGAGCCTGATGTTCCCTGCGTACTGTTTCCTCCTGCGTTTATTGTTACATCACCTTCGAATGTACAGTTTTCAAATGTCAGATTGTGTCCATTTCCATGCATCACAAATGAATACTTATTAAATTCGTAGAAATCTGATCGGAATTTCACATTTTTCCATTTCAGTGAATTAAAGTTAGGAAAGACTTGATCCCAAAGCCTTAATCCTGTATTCGGAGAATTCCGCTCATTTGACCCTGCTATTACACCCTCACATATAATTGTCACATTTTTATTTGCAAACCCTGATGCATTATTAAATGCAGTAACATCATTATTAATCAGAGTATATCCCCTTGTAAACCATAGCGTATAATCGCCTCCAGACTGATTTCGCAGTTTATCTAATACCGCTGCAAATGAATCTGCCGAATATAATGCATTTCCTGTAATGGAACTTCCACTGTATAGATAGATTATATTTTGTGCATTTGTTGTAGCATACAGCTTAATCAATCTATTCGTTGTATCTTGTGCCATTGTGCAAGCAATATTCGTATGTGTTTTTAATGTCCCTATCGCATTTACTGACGTCGAAAAATAATTTTCTCTTATATGAATCATGGAAAACGCACTACTTGCGCTTGTATTCGCTTGTCTTCCCATCAATTCAATAGTAGCTTTATATGAAGGTGAAGCTGACTTTGTGGACATAATATATTCAACATCTACAACATTTGTACTATTACCCCCAGTGGCATTGTATATCCGAAACGTGTTATAATTATCTTGTAATACAATCCTTCCAAACCGCTGGCGATTCCAGCCCTTTGTAGAGTCAAAACAATCTCCACCCGAATAAATATTTGAGCTTTTCATTACTACATATCCTATACATCCTTTTAAATCCGGAGTATATGTACCGGGAGCATAGTAACTGCCACCATTCTCGTTCTGTTTTTTCTGTTCTGTCCAATAATGATAAAAACTTGAATCGTACTGCATATGCCCAAAGTTATGCACATCTTGATTGCATGTGCTCGATCCATATAAATCCAGCCACCCCCACCCAAACACATTCGCTACCTGTGTATTATTTACAGTAATTCTGCCTTTGTATGCTTCTGTTTGATCGTATCCTGGAAATTGATATGCTCCTACAAATCTCAGATTTTCCTTAATATTATTGAATGTATAATCTATGCTTTTTCCTACTTTACAGTCTTCTTTTGCGGTAAACCATGTTCCACATTCTGCCACGTAACTTCCAGATGCATTCAAGTAAAGATTTTCTGTTACTTTCCCATACAATCCCCAGAAAGATCCACCTACGTTATGGATTTCATTCGGTTTCAACATTGGATCTACTACAGTTGTGTTGAATTTGCGAATGGCTGTATCTTCTAGTGTTGCATAGACACTTCCTGTATGAGTGTAGGTGGTAGAAGTGCCAAATGGTCCACTTGATGCATATACATTTCCATAGATTGTACAATTTGTCATTGTTAGATTAATAGTTCCTTTTGAATCATCCTGTCCGCCTCCAAAGATCTGCTTTACAGGAGCATTCTTTGTCATCTCTACATCTTTAAATTTCAAATTATAGGATACATTGGTACTATTACTATAATATCTTCCACCATAAATTGCAGTTACTTCTCCGCCTACAAATTTCACATCATCAAAAGTGGTATCGTTCTGATTACCATAGACTGTTGAACCACTCCAGTCCAGATTAACGTGTGTAAAATAAGCATTGAATCCATCAAAATAGATTTCTTGTTTTTGGGAAGTAAATGTTGTCCAACTGCTATAAGAAGTACCTGTGCTATAATTGGTTGCTCCTGTGAATACAATTGTTGGTTTATTCGTTGTTCTTTTCCCTAGTACTCCACTCGTACTGGATTTACTTCCCATCGCACTTAAATCAGCTGAGCTTGCCGTGTAATTATCTAGGAATGTAATTTTAAAGCTGTTGGATGTTGTATCAGTATTGATTGCAGTCAGCGCACTTTTCAAGGTTCCATACGCATGTCTTACAGTACCTGCTGAAGGCGTCTGGTTGGTTCCTCCCTGCACCAGAACCGACCACTTTCCATTCGTTCCTGCATCACCCACACGCTGTACTACTGTCATATCCTGTGTCAGGGCAATCAAGCTTGCTATCGACATATTCGCCTGTGTACTCAACAATGAAATTCCATCATCGGCTGCTGTCATCTGTACTTCGCTAATCTTATCGGCTGGAATGACATCTCCCATCTTAATTTCAGTCCCATCTGGATAGGACAACATAATACCTGCCGTCTTTGCTACTTGCCAGCCAATCAGTGGATTTGTGTTCTCCGCATCTGCATCCTCTTCCAACTGTACATCATCTGAAAGTGAAACCTCCGGTGCCTGAAGCCCTTCTCCTGTCACAGCCATCTGTGTGTAGCTGTCATATTCTTCTTCCGATACAGCAGATGCTGTCAGCTCCTGCGTATTACTTTCTATCCCTTTCTCTTTCTGCTGTTCAATCAGCTTTTGTGTTGTCTCATCTCCAAGTGCCTGTTCAATTACTGCACTTTTTGCTTCTTCCTGTGCTTCTCCTTCGGTATAGCTTTCCGGTGCATCTACCTGTAAATTCTGTGATTTCGGAAGATAATAGTTGACTGTTACGGGTACAACAGCATCTGCGATATTTACCGTCTCTTCCGCAGCCTCACCTGTTGTCTCTACTTCTGGTGACTGTTCTGCGTCGGCTGTATCTTCTGTCTGTTGTTCTCCCGACTGTATCGGTTCCGATGATTCGACGGTTGTATCTTCCGATACCTTATCTTCTGTCTGTTGTTCTTCCGATTGTATCGGTTCCGACGGTTCGGAGATTGCATCTTCCGACATTGGCAGTACTGTCTCTGCTCCATCCACCACAGTTTTCTCTTCTGTATTACTTTCCTGACTGTAATTCGTATCTGCGGCGAATACAGCCGGCATGATTTGGGAATGAATGAGCACAATTGCTAACAATAATGCTAAAACTCTTCGTAAGATAACACTCCTTCTTTTCTTCTGTCCTTTCTTCATAAGCTCTGCCCCTCACTTTTTCTCATGTTTCTTTAATATTCTGAATTCAAATAAAAAAAACCAAATTTTACAAACAACTGTCTCTTCAATGATGTTCATAAAATCCGGTTTTGCCTACTGAAAGTAACAATCCTACTTATATTAATTTATTAATTTGTTTTCCCATGTTATAATTTCTTGTCAATTTTTTATAACAACATCATACCCCCCCCGTATTTTTTGTCAATACCTTATAAATAAGTTTTTTCACAACCCCTCATGTGGAAAAAATAAGCCAAACAGGGACGGAGTTTTCCGGCTTTTT